>JADLFD010000634.1 GCA_020845805.1 Verrucomicrobiales bacterium
CCCCGCACACGGGTGGGATGGCGTACCAGGAGGGGGTTCGCCGCATTCCGCACGCGGCGGTCCCGACCGAGGATGCCGAGCGCTGGAGTCGCTGGCAGCAACGCGGGGTGGACGTGACCGTGCGTGTCGAACTCGGCGCGCGCGACCTGCCGGAAGTGACGTCACGCAATGTCATCGCCGAATGGCGTGGCCGGGAGCGTCCGGATGAGATCGTGGTGGTCGGGGGACACTCGGACAGCTGGGATGTCGGGCAGGGCGCGTTGGACGACGCGGGGGGCTGTGTGGTGGCCTGGGAAGCGTTGCGATTGCTCAAGGAGATCGCGGGTCGCCCGAGGCGGACGCTGCGGTTGGTGCTTTGGACCAACGAGGAGAACGGCCTGCGCGGCGCGAAGGCGTATGCCGAGCGGCATCGTGACGAACTCGGACGGCACTCGGTGGCCATCGAGTCCGATTGGGGCATTGGTCCCGTGCAAGGCTTCGCCTTCACCGGCAGTGCCGCGGCGCAGACCCAGGTGCGGGAGGTCCTCGCCCGCCTCGCGTCCCTGGGCGCGGACCAGTTCAAGGCCGGGGCCGGGGGCAGCGACCTGGGACCCCTGCTCACCGCCGGAGTGCCGACGATGGATCTGTGGACCGACCGCCGGGATTACTTCTGGTTCCACCATTCCGCGGCGGACACCGTGGACAAGGTGAGCTCGGCGGAGCTGAACCGCTGTGTCGCGGCGCTGGCGCTCATGCTCTACGGCCTGGGCGAAATGCCCGAACCGTTGGCGCGCTGACGTGCGGCAGGGGCGACGGTCTGCCGGCTTCAGGAGGGCACGGGCTCGTGGGCTACGGTGTGATGCGGGGCCGGTGTCGTGGCCGGGACCGATTCGGCATGCATGATCACCGCCTCGCCGATCAAACGCGCCGCCTGCGTTTCGGTCAGTGTGCCGCTATTGACCACCAAGTCGTAGGCCATGGGGTTCGCGACATCGGCTTCGAAATGCGTGCGCACGTACCGAGCCCGGGCCGCGTCCTCGTGGTTGATGAACTCCATCGCCGCGCCCTGGGCCAGGTCCAGATCGCGCATGACCCGTTCCACCCGTCGCTCGAACGGGCTGATGATACGGACGTGGAACGCTCCCGGGGAACGGGCGAGGATCACATTCGCGGCGCGACCGATGAGGATGCAATGGCCCATCTCGGCCAGCCCGAGAATCGTCTGCGACACCTGGGACACCAGTTCCGTGGTGGAAGGATGGAGTCCAAACAACTCCTCGATCGTGTCCTGCACATACGACACCCGATCTTCGGGCATGTACTGGGCGAACTTGGCCGGGAGGTTGTGCTCGCGCAGGACGCGCTCGACGAGCGCCTTGTCGAAGATGGTCCAGCGCGGGCCGCCGGAGGGGTGGTGCACGTCGAGGTACGACGCGAGCAGCCGCGCGATGGCGGTTCCTCCGGAGCCCGACTGACGCGACAGCGTCACGCAGAGGGGGCACCCGGAGCGGCGACCAGCACGCGAGGGACTGAGCTGGGTTTCCACATAAGCCAGGCAACGCTGGATGGTGGCGGAATCATTCATGGCAGGAAGGCGGTTGGGGTTGAAGGCATCGAACCGCCAGGTCCCAGAGGCCGCGTTCGGAAAGGTCGAGCGCGAAGGGTGAGATCCGGCTCCGTTTGCACCCTGCACCCGGGGTGGGAAAATGCTTCCCCGATCTTGGCCGTAGCTCAGCGGGAATTGGCCGTGCGCCAGGGGCCCGCGAGGGGGAGGCGCAAGCTTGCCACGCCGCCTCGCGCATCCGCGGTCCCCACCGGCAGGACGGCGCACTGGCTCCCGACCGAGGTTCAGGCGCGAGGCGGTTCCGGGGGGTCCGAGCGAGGGTCGGAAGGATCGCGTTCCGAGGGCGACACGTGCAGCCGGTCGCGCAGGCTGGAGAAGAACGTGCGCATGCGGCCCAGGATCTCCTGGACCAGACCGCCCTCGGGTTCCGCGTGAGCCGGGGTCTCCGAGGGCGCGCAGGCGGCGGCGAGTTGGCGTTCGCGGCGTGCGACGATCTCGGCCATGCGCAAGGCAATCTCCGGGCGATGGGCGAGCAAGGCGTTGATTTCCGAAGCCCCGATTTCGTAGATGATGGAGTCGGTGTTGGCGATCACCGTGGCGGCGCGCGGCGCGCCGGTGAGGAGGGACATCTCACCGAAGAATTCGCCGGGTTGGAGTTCGACCACGTGGATGGGAGCCTGCGCCGCGTCCGGAGCCGCCTTGTAAACGCCGAGCAGACCTTCCACCACGACGTAGAGGCTGGAGCCGGGATCACGCTGGCGCACGACGGCTTCGCCGGCCAGCACGGCACGCTCCTGGGCGGCGGCGGCGAGCCGACGGATCTCCTCCGGGCGCAGAGCGGCGAAGAGCTCCACCCGGCTGAGCAGTTGCTCGCGGTCGGCGTCCCGGCTCAGCTGCCGGTTCGGCATGCGGGCCAGGTAGAGGTCCTGCTTGGGGTAGGCGAGACTGATGCCCGCGTGGTAGAGGTGCTGGAGGATGCTGGAGGTCACCTGATGCCGGCCGCTGCGGGGCGAGACCTCCACGGGATCGAGCCAATAGCGCACCTTGTACTCGACCCCGATCTCGGTGACGCCGTTGACGTAGACCTTGGGGGGCGGGTCGGTGAGCGGTCCCTTGGCGGCCAGGGCCCCCGCGTTGAGGATGCGCAGCACGCGCTCGGCGGGCACTCCGAACTCCAGACAGAAGGCGAGTTCGAACCGGCTCTTGGGCTCGGGGAGGCTGAGATTCACCAGCACCGTGCTGGCCAGGAGATTGTTCGGCACCACCACGACGGTGTTGTCGATGGTCTGGATGCGCGTGGAACGCCAGTTCATCTCCACCACCCGGCCGCGCATGACCTTGATCCCGCGAACGTGGGTCTCGATCCAGTCCCCCACGCTGAAGGGGCGATCCACGTTGAGGGCAATTCCCGCGAACACGTCGGCAATGGTGCCGCGCACGGCGAATCCGATGATGATGCCGAGCACGCCGGAGGAAACCCAGAGTCCGGTCACGTCGCGGCGGAACACGACCCCCAGGATGGTGATGGCCGTGGCGAGGAACACACCGGCGACCACGACATCCTTGAGCAACCGCGGCACGTGCGCGCGGAACCGGTGCTCGACCACGTCCCATACCAGCACATCGATCAGCCGGACGAGGAACCAGGCAATCGTGAAGCCGATGGCCGTGCCGAGGGTCCAGAACACCAGGCGCTGGGACAGTTCGCGCGCCTCGGCGCCGTAGAGTTCCAGCAGGGGCCAGCCCGGCAGCAGCAGGAGGGCCAGGGTGATGAGCGGCCAGGCCAGGCGCTCCACCACCGACCACTTCTTCCGCTCCGTCCCGGCGGCGTGGTCCTGGTTGCCGGGTGCGCTCACCGGAGGTGCTGGAATTCGGGTTGGGCCAGCGCGGCGTCGAGATCCGCCATCGCGGCCTGCAGGCTCTCGAGCGTGGCGGCGTAGTAGTGTTCCGTGTGGACGAAGTACCCCGCCGTGCGCATGTCGATCACGCGCGTGTCGTGCGGGTTTTCATCGGGAACCAGGAGCACCTGGCCCAGGCTGAAGGTGCGACGGTTCACGCGGGCGGGGCCGCCGTTGAGATTGACCACTTCGCGCAGCAGCACCGCGCGCTGCAATCGTACGAGATCCTCCGGGTCGCGGATCAGGATCGCCGCCCGCGGCGTGCCCTTTTCGTCCGCGTGGTTCAGCGACCAAAGCAATTCGCCCCAGGTTTTGCGATCCGGACAATCGACCAGGCTGAGTTCCGGGATGGGGCTTTGGTTGAGTCCCAATTCGCGCACCTCGGGGTCCTCGGGACGGGCACGGAACACCACGGCCAGCGCCTTGCCGGGGTTTTGCGCGAAGAAGGATTCGGGGTGCAGGCCGTCGCCGAGACTGGCCATGGCCTGGTGGAGGAACTGCACATCGTACCCCCCGGCGTTGCGGCCGGAGAAGAAGATGAGGCGCTCGGCCGCGATGCGTTTCTGCAGCCAGCCGGGGTCCTGGTCGGACAGACGCTTCAGCACCTCGTAGATCATGCGCTCGACGAGGATGTGTTCCCCGGGGGAACGGCCATCGGCAAACAGTGAGAAGGGAGGGCGTTCGGCGAGGTGGAAGTTCGAATCGATGGCGCGCTGCGCGAGGGAGCGGTAGCGGCGCAGTTGTTCGCTGCGATCGAGGAAGGAGAGGTCCAGGATGTCCTGCTCGCGGATGCGGTACGACGCGCGGTAGAGGGCGTTGCCGACGTCGTCGAACTTGTCGTCGTCGCGCGGCAGGTAGCGGCCCCAGGCGCGTTCCTGCTGCGCCTCGGGCAGCACGTGCGGGGTGAGCACGATGATGACCTCCTGCTTGCGGGATTTGGTGGAGCGCGAGCGGAAGAGGGTGCCGAGATAGGGAATGTCGCCGAGCAACGGGACCTTGCGACGCACCTGCGTGAATTCCCGGTTCACCAGGCCGCCGATGATGAACGGCGTGTTGTTGCCGATGCGGGTGTAGGTCTGCACCCGCCGGGTGGCGATGGTCGGCGCCGAGGCGAGCACCTCGCCGGAGGATGAACGCAACTCGAGATCCGCGCCGGGAATGGCGGAGGACACCACGGTATCCACCAGCATGCTCACTTCGTTGGCGTCCTCGGCGATCCGCGGCCGAATGTTCAGGGAAATGCCGGTGGGGAGATACTTGAAGTTGAACGAAATCCGATTGGCATCCTTCACGATGCCTGCCTCGGAACTGGTGGCGATGGGGATTTCCTGACCCACGCGGATGGTGGCCTGGCGGTTGTTGAGCGTCAGCACGCTCGGCCGTGACAGGATCTCGGCTTTCTCCTCCTCAATCAGCGCGCGGAGGCGGACGGTCCATTGTTGTTCGAGATCGCGGAGACTGTCGTAGCTCATCCCGGCCGACGAGGCGGCGGCCACCCCGGGGAACAGGTTGCCGATGCTGAACTCGGCGCCGCCCTCGCGGTACTGCCACTCGACTCCAAGCTCCTTGAGGCCGGATTCGCTGATCTCAAGGACCAGGCCCTCGATGAAAATCTGCTGCGCGGGACGGTCGATATATTGCTCGAGCAATTTGCGGACGCGCGTGAACTGCTCGGGATGCGCCGGGTGGAAGTAGACGAGCAACTGGGAAGCCCGCGCGAGGTTCGGATCCGCGGGCAGCGGCGTGGCCATGGAAGGCGTGACCGAAAGCTCAAAGGAGGCGGCGGTCTTTTGCGCCTCCGCGCCCAGCAATGCCACTTCAGGTGCGTCGGGCGACGGCATTCGGGCCACCATGGGCAGCTTCTGGAACGGAACCGGCATCGCCACCTTGGCCAGGCTCTCCGCTGTCTCGATGCCGAAGCCTTTGAGCGCTTCGATGGCCCCTTCGGTGTCGATGTAACTGATCTGGATGATGCGGAACTCGAGGTCGTCCCGCCCCAGGTCGGGCTTGGGTTCGCGGGTGACGGCGATGACGCGGCCGGCCAGCGCTTCCACTTGCGCGAGTTCGGGATCCGCCTCCCACCCTCCGCTGCCGCGTCGGCGCACGGCCTCGATCCAGAGTTCCGACGGGCGCGACACGAAGGGGTGGATGCCAAAGCGCAGGACGCGGGTGGCTTCCCCCTCCTGCCGCGTGTAGGTGGTCACGGACTCCACTCCCGCGGGCACGCTGGGCAGGGCCTCCGGGGGGCGACCGTCGCGCACGGCGCGGTAACCGCGCTCGGTGGCGAGTCGAAGACGCAGACTGTCCAGCACCTCCCGGAGTTCGGTTCCGTTCAGCCGGGGCATCGAGATGAGGCGGCCCGACTCCAGGGCCGGGGGAGACTCCTCGACGGGCGTGGCGGGGGCGGAGCGCGGCGGAGGGGTGGTGGGGGTGGGAGGAGCGGTCGGTTCTCCGGGGCCGGTGGGCGCGTCCAGTTGCCGGGCGAGTTCGCGCACCGCGGCATCGGTGGACTCCGCGAAGACGAGTCCGCGGCTGACTTTCGGTTGGTCGAGTTCCACCGTGGCGACCGGTCGATCGGCGGCCACGCAACCAGGCGATCCGCAGGTCAGCAGTGCAAGGGCGAGAACGATCCGGTGCCGAAAGGAGCTGAACCAGGATCCGACAGTTTGGGAGGACGCGACGAGGTCGGCAACGCCGGCCGCCGGGGTGCCGGGGCCGATCGCACGGGCGGTGGTGGTATCCCTTCCGTACACCCGGCGGAGGCTACGTACGCGTCTGGCGTGCG
>JADLFD010000635.1 GCA_020845805.1 Verrucomicrobiales bacterium
GGGAGCGGACCTGGGTGCGGACGGTGGGCACGGGAGGAAGCTTTGGTGGGAACCCGTTGGGGCTTGAGATCGGATTGGGCGCGGCCCGGACGCTCGAGCGTGTCGAGATCGAGTGGCCGGTCACGGGTCGCACCCAGACGCTGCGTGGTCTCGAACTCGATCGCGCGTACCGGATCTGGGAGGGCGAATCGCGAGTGGAACGGATGGAGTGAGCCTGCGCGGAAGAGCGTGGTCGCTGCGGACGTGAAGTCCGCGCTGAATGGCGTTGGCGAATGGAGTGAGCGGGGGCGGATGAGCGCCGTCAGCACGATGGCGACTACGGAGGGCGGGCGGGATCTGGCCACGAGCAGCGGTCGGACTTCGAGCGTGCATGTGGGGGCGTGGACTCGGTATGCCTCTGGTCCGTGCGCTGTCCCCATTTCCTGCGATGCCTGTTTTGGATGGGTATCTTTTCCGTACTGGGCCAGGGGTCGATCGCGGCGTTTGCCCAGGAGGTGGATGAGGAACTGGACGTGGACCACGCGGGCATGATCCGGGAGTGGGGACCCGAATCGCGGGCGCGCGGGGCGGCGTTGTACGCCACCTTGTGCATCACCTGCCACGGCGATCTCACGCACCCTGGATCACTGCCGACGTCGCGACCGTTTTGGCGTGAGCCATTCAAGAACGGCGCGGATCCGTTGAGCATTTTCCGCACGCTCGGGCGCGGTTTGGGGCAGATGCCGGCCTGGACCTTCCTCTCGGCGGAGCAGCGCTACGACGTGATCCATTTCATCCGGGAAGAGTTCGTCCGCCCACATCAACCCTCGGCGTATTTTGTCGTGACCCCCGAGTACCTGGCCGGGCTGCCGCGGGGCACGGGGCGTGGCGCCAAGACGGAGGCCATGCGGGAATTTGAGAGAGGGCCCAAGTACCTGCGCATGGACTTTGGTCCCGTGCTGTTCTGGACGTTGGCGGTGGCCCCGACGAACATCGCGCAGAAGGGAATTGCCGTGCGTCTCGACGCGGGTCCAGGCGGTATCACGCGTGGCCGTGCGTGGACGGTATTCGACCATGACACGCTGCGCCTGGCGGCCGCCTGGTCGGGAACGAATTTCGTGGATTGGAAGGGGATCGCCTTCGACGGCTCCCACGGAACCCATACCTCCATCGTCGGAGAGCCATCCTTCGTGAATCCGCCGGGTCCGGGATGGGCGAATCCGGCGACCGGCAGTTTCGACGACCCGCGACCGCGCCGACGCGATGGGCTTCCGTACGGACCGCTGCCGCGGGAGTGGGCCCACTATCAGGGCGCCTATCTTCAGGGTCAGGAGGTTGTGCTGGCGTATACCGTGGGGACGACCCGCGTATTGGACTATTCCTCCATGGAGCGCATCGCGGACGCCGAATTCGTGACGCGCACCCTGGAGGTTGCGGCGGGGGAACGTGAGCTCGTGCTGCGCGTCGCACCGGACAGGGTTCCGGTCGCACTGGTGGGGGCGGATGGGGCGGTCCTCCGCGTGCGAGCCGGCTTTCAGGAGCTGACGTTTCCGGCGCGTGACACGATGGTGCGGGTGAAGCTCCTCATGCCCTTGGCGGGATCCGGGACGGGACGCATCGATGCGGCGGCGCTCGCCCGCGCGGCCACGCCGGCGCGCCATTTGGAGCGTTTGCTCACGGGGGGCGCGCCTCGATGGACGCCGCCGATTGCCACTCGGGGCCGCCTGGGGGATGAGTCCGGGCCGTTTGCGGTCGACGAGATCACGGTGCCGCCCGACGCGGCCAATCCCTGGCACACGTGGATGCGGTTCGGCGGTTTTGATTTCTACGAGGACGGGCGGCGGGCGGCGATTGCCACTTGGAATGGCGATGTGTGGGAAGTGGACGGCCTGGACGGGGACCTATCCCAGCTTACCTGGCGCCGCCTGGCGTCCGGGCTCTTTCAACCCTTGGGCGTGCGGATCGTCGGAGGGGTGGTCCATGTTGCCTGTCGGGATCAGATTGCGCGGTTGCGGGACCTGAATGGCGACGGGGAGATCGACCTGGTGGAGAACTTCAACAACGACCATCAGGTCACCGAGCACTTCCATGAGTTCGCCATGGGTTTGCAGACGGATGCCGCGGGCAATTTCTATTATGCCAAGTCCGCACGGCACGCCCTGCCGGCGTTGGTGCCGCATCATGGGACGTTGCTGCGCGTGAGCGCCGATGGCGCGAGCACGCACATCGTGGCCAATGGCTTCCGGGCGGCCAATGGAGTCTGTGTCAACCCGGACGGCACGTTCTTCGTCACGGATCAGGAGGGTCACTGGACACCCAAGAACCGCATCAACCGCGTGCGAGACGGGGGGTTTTACGGAAACATGTTTGGCTATCACGAACGCAGCAGCAGCGCGGATGCGGACATGGAACAGCCCTTGGTTTGGATCACCAACGACATGGATCGGTCTCCGGGGGAGTTGGTGTGGGTGACGAGCCCTGGCTGGGGGCCGTTGCGCGGGTCACTGCTCAATCTGTCGTACGGCACGGGACGTATCTTCCTCGTACCGCACGAGACGGTGCGCGGTCATGACCAGGGCGGTGTCGTGGCGCTCCCGTTGCCGGATTCGCCGACCGGCACGATGCGCGGCCGGTTTCATCCCGGGAACGGGCATCTCTACACTTGCGGTCTCTACGCGTGGGCGGGGAATCGCCAGTCGGACGGGGGCTTCCACCGGGTGCGGGCCACCGGGAAGCCGACCTATCTGCCGGTCGGTCTGTACGCACGCGAACGGGGCGTCGCGCTGCGCTTCACGGAGGCGTTGGACCCCGCCTCGGCTGCGGTCCCCACCCATTACTCCGTGAAGATCTGGTCCCTGAAGCGGAGTGCCGACTACGGATCCAAGCACCTTGAGGAAAAGAGCCTGGAGGTGTCGAAGGTGACGGTGAGCCCGGACGCGAAGGAGGTGTTCCTGGAATTGCCCGGAATCCGACCGACATGGGGCATGGAGATCCGGTGTTCACTGAAGGGGGCGGATGGTCTGCCCTTTGAGCGCATCGTGCACAACACCATCCAGGCGTTGGCGAACGGCGATGAGCGTTGAACCGGCGGGGCCCGCCTCCCATCCAGGAACGCGAAACCGGGAGCGAAGTGGGGAAGGGCGAGGCGAGGGGCTCAGCCTCGGCAGCCTTTCGGGTCTCTGGTGGTGACGCGTGGGAATCGGTCCCCACCACCGGGCTACGGTCGCAGCAGCGCCACGATGGTTCGGAATTTTTTCGCGTTGTCGCCGGGGTTTTGACCGGAGCGATGATCCTCGCCTGCGTCCCACAGCGCGGGATCGAAGGCCTTCTTCGTGGTGGAGAAGGACACGTGCGTGTCACCCCAGAGGGCGTTGATGCCGATGGGATTCCGGCTGGTGGTATGGGGGCGGGTTCGCAGCGTGTAAATGAGATCGGTGACCATCGTTCGCTGGGCGGTGAGTTGCGTGGTCTTTTCCGCCACCAGTCGCCACTCCTCCTCGCCGGGTTGGGGCTTGGCTTTGGCGGGGAGATCGGACTGCGGATAGTACATGTAGTTGCCGCGGACATCCGCGCGTTTGTCATCCGCCTTGGGCCAGGGAATGCGCGCGCTTTCGTAGTGTTTCAGTTCGAACCGGATTTCGAGCAGGTCCGGGTGACGGAGACCGGGGTCATAGAACGATTTGGCGGCGGTGATGACCTTGGTCGAGAACAGGTAGGCGAGGTTGAACGGTTGGGTCACATCGGCGGCCCGCCCGGGGGCGCCGGGGAACATGAAGTACGACTCGAACGGGCCGGAGCCAGGGGTTTTCTCGGGGTCGAAGCGTGCGGGCGGCAGGCGATCCCCGGCGTCATCCGCATAGATGGCGAGGCCGAGGCCGAGTTGGCGGAGGTTGTTGGTGCAGTTCACGCGCTGGGCGCGGACCTTGGCGTTGGCGAGCGCGGGGAGCAGCATGCTGGCCAGGACGGCAATGATGGCGATGACCACCAGCAGTTCGATGAGCGTGAACCCGTGGGGGGCCGATGTTCGGGCGGCGGCGCGAGCGGGCATGGTGCAACCGATCGCCGGGAAGGGAGAGGGCGTCATGGGCAGTCCTGGGGTGGGAACGGTGCCGACCGTACGCTGGCGGTGCGCGGACGCAATCGCTGGTTGGGCAGCTCGTGTATTTTCGGACGGGATCTCGGGCGGGGCGGCCGAGTAGTTTGCGCGAAGGATGACGGTCAACGAACGGAAGCGCGCCAGGGCAGTCGCGAAGCCGGGGGGCGACGGCGCGACCCATGTGTCTGCGCTCGACCTGGCATTTTGGAGGGCTCGCGTGGGGCCCACGGTGGCGGCCCTCGGGACTCCGTGCCTGATCTTCGCAGAAGAGCCTCTTCGTCAGCGCATCGCGGAGCTCGACGTGGCCTTCGCCGGGTTGCCGGTCAGGCATTGGTGGTCGTTCAAGACGCTTCCCCTGCGGCCGGCGGTGAGAACCTGGCACGCGCTCGGCCGAGGCGTTGAAGTGGTCTCGGAATTTGAGCTTCGAGCTGCTTTGGGTCTTCGTATTCCGCCCTCCTCGATTCTGGTGAACGGCCCGTGCAAGCACAGCTGGCTGCCCCGGTATCCCCTGGAAGGCTTGCGAGTGAATCTGGATTCCGTGGTCGAGACCCGCCGGTTGGCGCCGATGGCCCGACGCTGTGGCTGGCATCTGGGTCTTCGACTTTCGACGCGGGCAGAGGAGAATTTCGAGTACCCCGGCATTCGGGCGCCGTTTGGGCTGATGCCCGGGGAAGTGGGCGAGGTGCTGCGGATGCTCCGGCGTACCCGGCAGTTACCGGAGGTCCTGCATTGCCATCTGCGCACGAACGTCCCGGAACCCCGGTATTACCGGGAGGCGGCCGACGAGGTGCTGGAGACCGCGAGGTCGGCGGGGTGGCAGCCTGCCATTCTTGACCTGGGCGGTGGGTTCCCGCCGGCACGCGTGGCTTCACGGAAGGGGACGGCGTTGTCGGCAGGGTTTTCCCTGGCGAGCATGCGCGAGGCCCTGATCACGATTCGAGCGCGCCATCGGGGGGTGGGAGAGATCTGGCTGGAGAACGGGCGTTGGCTGACTGCCTCGTGCGGGGTGCTGGCGGTGACGGTGCTCGAGGTGAAGGAGGGGCGCGGGGTGCGCGAGGTGATCTGCGATGGTGGCCGCACGATGCAGGCGATGGTGGCGACCTGGGAACGTCATGCGATGCGCGTTCAGTCGGCTCGGAGGGGTCCCGCGGTACCGACCCTGGTTCACGGACCGACCTGCATGGCGTTCGACAATCTCGGGATCCACGAGCTGCCGCGATCCTTGCGGGCGGGCGATGTCCTGATCTGGTTCGATGCGGGGGCGTACCAGATGAGCTGGGAAACGCGTTTTTCGCATGGGCACGCCGCGCTGGCATGGTGGGCAGGGGACCGAAGGACGACGGTGCGCCCCCGCGAGACGGCCGAGGCCTGGCTTCGAGGCCGGTGAACGGGGAGTGGGACTGGCAGGGGGGCTGTGCCTGGCGGGGAGGAAGGCGTGGAGCAGTGGCGTCCACGGATCGACAATCTGTCATGACCAGGGATTGCCCTTGGTTGGCGATTCGGGCACAAGATGTCTTGTCGTTGAGAGGGCAGAGGCGTGTGGGGACGCCTTCGGCCCGCTCTCTGGCTGGCTGGATCCGCTGTGAAGGGCATCCCGGAGTGAATCGATAGGTTCGCCGGAGCGTCCATGGCGGAACACATCCGAGTTTTAGACCAAGCCCGTACGCACTCCGTTGCTGTATCGCCATGCACACCCACCTGCTCCGCTTGCTTCGAGACGCCCTCGCGTGCTGTTTCCCCCTTCCACTCGCCTTTCTCCTCACTGCCCTGCCGGCGCTGGGACAGGCTCCGCTCGCCAATGGGGGAGCGCACGCGGGAGAACTTAGTCCGGCGGGGGATTCGGATTCATGGACGTTTCAGGCGACCGCGGGCTCCGGCATTTACCTCCGCGCTGGCAGTCCCA
>JADLFD010000636.1 GCA_020845805.1 Verrucomicrobiales bacterium
GCGTCAGGTAACGCGGCGCCGTGGCCCCGGCGATCACTTCCGCCGCCGTGTAGTGACGAATGGCCTCCTCATACCGCTTGAGCTCGGACATCGCCGCCGCGGTGTAGAACTCGAGCTCGAACGTGGGCCGGAAACGCGCGCGCGCGCGACCCAGCACCTCCAGCGCCGCCGCCGCCTGGTTGTTGGCCAGATGCGCCAAGGCGAGCTCCTGATGCAGCAACGGATCGTCCGGCTTCAACACCAACGCCCGACGAAACGCAGTGATCGCCTCCTCAAACTTCTTCGACTCGATCGCGATCATCCCCAGAAGGTAGTGCGGATAGGGACTCGTGGGATGCCGCGCCGACAGGACGTTCAACTGCTCCGTCGCCTTCTCGCGGTTGTCCGCGCGCAGATACGCCTCCGCCATCCGCTCGCGCAGGCCCGGAAGATCCGGATGCGATTGCAGGAGCCGCTCGTAGAACGGAAGCGACCGGCCCCCCGCGCCGTTCAGCTGATAGAGATCAGCCAATCGCAGCACTTCATCCGGGTCCTGAGGATTCAGCTCCGCCGCCCGATCGAGCAGCGCCAGCACGCGAGGACGTAAATCGCCGATCCCTTCCCCGCCAGTACTCCGGATCGCTCCCAGGGTCTCCGCCAGCAGGATCAGAAAGCCCGCGTCCGCCCCCGGCTGGGCCGCCGCCTCCTCCAACACCGCCACCGCCGAGGCCGTCTGTCCGCCTTCGACGTAGATTCGCGCCAGATTCTGGTACCCGGAAATGTTGCCCGGAGTGCGGCGAATGGCCTCCCGGTTGGCCGCGATCGCCGCCTTGGGATTCCCCTGGAGGGAATACACCGTGCCCAGCCAACCCCAGACCAGACCGGAAGCCGTCGGGCGTTTGGTGGACGCATCGAGCAGGAGCCTCGCATCCTCCAGTCGCCGCAGACCCACCAGCTTGCGCGCCACGTCCAGCGTCAGGATCTCGTTGTCCGGATCGTTGGCAATCGCCGCCTGATAGTGCGCGATCGCCGCGTCGGTGGCATCCCCCAAGTCCTCGATCACGCCCGCGGCAAATCGGGCGTGCGCCTCAATCTGGCGCTCGTCCGCCTCGGAAAGCTCCAGCTCCCGCGGCCGCCAAGTCTGGCCCGCGCGCACGATCGTGGGGCGGAGGTCCGCCTTCGGATCAGACGAGGTGCACCCCACCAACCCCAGCCCCAGCAGCAGGGCGACGAACCCCGCGGCCGCCGGCCTCACCCACCCCGTCGGGGTCGGCGCGGAAGCGTCGGAGGTCGCGGCACGACACTGCACGTGCCCCGGGAACCCAGCACGCTCCCGATCCGGAGAACGCCGCGCGGCCCCCGACCTCGGGGTCGGGGTACGCAAGGGCTCTGCCGGCCGGGAAAGGGCCGGAGGGGGGCACATCACGACAAAAGCGCCGCCGCGCCCGCTCAGGGCGGGCGTCAGCGGAGTTGTCTTGAAGTCGGGCACGGACGCCTGGTCCAGCAGGACCGGTCTCAATTGATCCGCGCCATGGGGAAGGCGTGTCGACCAGGCCATCCCAAGGATGTCCTGGGGCCAGAGCCGGAAGCAGCGCGCAGGTCGCGGTTGCCCCGTATCCCCAGCCAGTTGGCGTACACTACTTCTGCCAGGTGCGCTTCTTGTGACGGTTGGCGCGCAGCTTCTTCCGGCGCTTGTGCTTGTTGATTTTCGCCTTACGGCGTTTCTTCAGCGATCCCATACAGTCAGTGTCTTAACTCGGTAGCCCGGCTAGTCTCAGTACACGATTTTGTTGAGCGGGTACTCGATGATTCCCTCCGCTCCGAGGGCTTTCAGGCGAGGGATGATCTCCCGCACGACTTCCTCGTCGAGGATGGTTTCCACCGCCACCCAGCCGGGCTGGCTGAGCGACGAGACGGTTGGATTACGCAACGCGGGAAGCGATTGCAACACCTTTGGGAGGTGTTTTGACAGGATGTTGAGCTTCAAACCCACCTTCGCCTCGGCATCGATGGCCGCGCGCAACAGCAGGCAGAGGGTCTCGATCTTCTCCTTTTTCCACTGATTCTTCCACGCGTCGTGATTGACGATCATGCGCGGGGTCGAGGTCAGCAAAGTGTCCACAATCCGCAGCCGGTTCGCGCGCAGGGAGGACCCGGTCTCCGTCACCTCCACGATGGCGTCCACCAACTCGTGCGCCTTCACTTCCGTCGCGCCCCACGAAAACTCGACCTCCGCCTTCACCCCATGTTTGCGCAGGTACTTCTTGGTCAGATTCACCACTTCGGTGGCCACCCGTTTCCCCTGCAGATCCTTCGGCCCCTTGATCGACGACTCCTCCGGCACCGCCAACACCCAACGCGTGGGCTGGCGTGTCGCCTTGCTGAACAAAAACTCGCCCACCTCCCGCACGTCGGACCCGTTCTCGATCACCCAATCGTGGCCCGTGATGCCGGCGTCCAGATAGCCATGCTCCACGTACCGGCTGATCTCTTGCGCGCGGATCAGGCGGATCTCCAGTTCGGGGTCGTCCACGTACGGGATGTAGGAACGGCTGCTGACCTGCACGGACCAGCCCGCGCGCGCGAGCTTCTCGAGCGTCGCTTCCTGCAGGCTGCCCTTGGGCAGCCCCAGCCGCAGTATCGGTGTTTTCTTGGTGCTCATCGTTCGCTTCGAAATCTCGGAATCGGCACGGCC
>JADLFD010000637.1 GCA_020845805.1 Verrucomicrobiales bacterium
GGACGACAAAAGCGCGGCCAGGAGGAAGACCTGGCCGGCCAGGGATCGGGGGGAGCGTTTCATGAACTGGAGACCGAAGGGAGCGCGGCGAGCGCCATGGCGAGTTCCTCCTCGCTGTAGGTAAGATCCTGGAGCTTGCCGCTGAGGTAATCCGTGTAGGCCTGCATGTCGAAATGACCGTGCCCGCACAGGTTGAACAGAATGGACCGGCTCACGCCTTCCTCGCGGCAGCGCACCGCTTCGTCGATGGCGGCCTTGACGGCGTGATTGGCCTCCGGAGCGGGGACGATGCCCTCGACCCGCGCGAACTGGATGCCGGCGGCGAAACAGTCGTTCTGGGGATAGGCGCGAGCCTCGATCCAGCCCTGCTGCGCCACGTGGCTGACCAGCGGAGCCATGCCGTGGTAGCGCAGGCCTCCGGCGTGGAAGCCGGGGGGGGTGAAGGTCGAACCCAGGGTGTGCATTTTCACCAGCGGAGTCAGGTGCGCCGTGTCGCCAAAATCATAGGCATACCGTCCGCGGGTGAGGCTGGGACAGGCGGCCGGTTCGACCGCGATGATGCGCACGGCTCGCCCGCCTCGGAGGCGGCGCCCGAGATAAGGGAAGGCAATGCCGGCAAAATTGGATCCGCCGCCGGTGCAACCGATGACGATATCGGGCTCATCATCCGCCAGAAGCATCTGCTCCATGGCTTCGATTCCGATCACCGTCTGGTGCAGCAGCACATGATTGAGCACTGAGCCAAGGGCGTACTTGGTCCCCGGGGTGGCCAGGGTGGCTTCCACGGCTTCGGAGATGGCGATCCCGAGGCTTCCGGGATGATCCGCGCGTGCCGCCAGGATGGCGCGGCCGGCCGCCGTGGTGGGGGACGGAGAGGCGATACACTTCGCGCCCCAGGCCTCCATCAACGCGCGGCGGTAGGGCTTCTGTCCGTAAGAGACGCGCACCATGTACACGGTCACGTCGATGCCGAACAACGCCCCCGCGAACGCCAGCGAGGACCCCCACTGCCCTGCTCCGGTCTCCGTCGCGAGCCGTCGGATCCCGGCCTCCCGATTGTAGAAGGCCTGAGGCACCGCGGTGTTGGGCTTGTGGCTCCCGGCCGGGCTGACGCCTTCCCACTTGTAGTAGATACGAGCAGGAGTCTGGAGCGCCTGTTCCAGACGGCGGGCACGGAAGAGCGGGCTGGGGCGCCACTGACGGTAGATCTCGCGCACCGGTTCGGGGATCTCGATCTCCCGCTGAGTGCTCACCTCCTGGGCGATCAGGGAGGCGGGGAACAGAGGGGCCAGATCGTCGGGTCCAAGCGGTTGATGCGTACCCGGATGGAGCACCGGCGGAAGAGGAACCGGAAGGTCGGCGAGCAGGTTGTACCAGGCCCGCGGGATGCGGGAGTCATCGAGAAGAAACTTCACTCGGTCAGCCATACGCGATTCATTTCAGAGGCATCCGGTCCACGCCAACCGAGGAGTGGCCAGACGCCGTTCTCAGGGGGTTGGCCCTCCAGGAGGAGCCTGAAGGGTGGTCAGGTATTCCACCAAATGAACCAGGTCTTCCACCGACAGGAGCTGGGCCAGGCCGGCGGGCATGACCGAGAGCTGCTGCTGCCGTCGGTTGGCCACCTCGGTGAGCGGAAGGCGGAGCACCACCCCGCTCTGTTGTTTGATGGCCAGCTCGGTCGGAGTCTCGCTGGCGAGCAAGCCAAAGACCTCGTCCCCCGCACGGGTCTCGATCGACCAACCCTCAAAGCCGAACGCGATCCCGGCGCTGGGGTCGATGATGGATTCGTACAGCGCCTGCTTCCCGAGCTTCGTCCCGATCTGGGTCAAAGCCGGACCGTAGTCGACCCCTTCACCGCCCACGCGATGGCATTTGATGCAGGCGGCTTGTTCGCTGCGGAACACCGCCTGACCGCGTGCGGCATCGCCTCGCCGGAGAATCAGATCGGAAATGGCGGGTAACGGTCGGCCGTCCCCCCCGGTGGGGGGAGGCAGGACGGTGGCCGCGGCGGTGCGCACCTCCGGCCAGCGTGACTGCGCCAGCAGCAACCCCGCGGTCTGGCGCGCCGTGTCATCCAGGGAACCTTGCCGCCCCAGGGTGAGCAGGGCGTTCGCCCCGGCCTCGGTGCCCGCCAGCCCGCGCACGGCGAGCGCGCGTTGCGCGGTGGTCGAAGTGGGTGCACCGAGCACCCGCGTGAGCAGTGGGACAGCCTTTGGGTCACTGGTGCTGGCGAGGGCCGAGAGGAGGGCCATTCGCCGTGGGGCGTCGGCATCCTGCACCGCCTTCCCCACCACCTCCTTGCCGTCCTCCCGCGCGAGTATCAGACGGAGCGCTTCGGAGGCTGCGGCGGTCTCGGGGATCTTGGCGGCGACGTCCAGCAAACCCGGGTCCTGGCCCTGGATCTGGAAGTCGCGCACCAACTCGACGAATACGGCGGTTCCCCGCGTGCCGTCGACCACGCGCATCACGGCTTCTTTGAGGGTGGGATTGGCCTCGAGATCGAGGCCTTTGAGACGCTGCAGAGCTTCGAGCGCCGCGTTCGATGCAGGAGTTGCCCCGTCCTCGGCCCCGGCCTTGGAGATGGCGGTGGTGCCCAGGCAGACAAGCAACAACGCCATCCGCACGACGCGACACCACCCCCTGTACGACGAGTTCCCCATGCGTGGTGGGCGATTACCCCGCAACCAGGGTGCTCTTGGCAATCCGGAAACAGGGCGCAACCAGGCCTGCACCCCACTCACGCGGACAGGTTGCCCGCCGGCCACGCTCACGGTATTTCTTGCGCGCCATGGGCGAACTGGAACCCCCCGATTCTCACCATCTCAGGGCGGCGGTCGGATGGCTCGAACTCGGCCTGCCCGACGAGGCCCGGCGTGAACTCACGTTGCTCAACCCGGCCCTGCGCCGACATCCCGATGTGCTGTCGCTCGAGTGGAGCATGCTCGCGCGCCAGCACTCCTGGGAACAGGCCCTCGTGGTGGCGCTCAAACTCCTGCACTGTGACCGGACGCGCGCCACCGGCTGGATCCACCGGTCCTTCGCGCTGCACGAACTGAAACGCACCTCCGAGGCGCGTGAAGCGCTCCTGCCTGCGGTCTCCCTCTTCCCGCAGGACGGCACCATTCCCTACAATCTCGCTTGTTACGCCTGCCAACTCGGTCGGCTGGACGAAGCCCGCGCCTGGCTGCGGCAGGCCATCAAGTTGGATGGACGCGACACGGTCCTCGAACAGGCGCGCCACGACACGGATCTGCTGCCCATGAAGGACGAACTCGATCGCCTCTGATCCGGTCGCGCCCGACGCGGCCGGCCGGCGAGGAACGCCAAAGGCCTCGACTCAGCCACTCGGCTCCGATCACCGACACCCCGGATTGCGCCGCGCCAAACCGCGGATCACGCCATCTCCCTCAGCCGCTGTGCGACCTCGTCCAGACGCTTCGGAGAAACCGGCATGGCCGTGCCCAACTCCTGCGCGAACAAGGACACGCGGTATTCTTCGAGCATCCAGCGGAACTCCTCCACCGCTTGCGACCGTTCCGCGGAGGCGGGTTCCGCCGTGAAGGTCGCGAGCATCTTCAGGTACGGCATCAGCTGCGCCGCGCGTTCGCGATCGCGCTGCGCATTGCCCGAGGCCCGCTCCGCGCGCACCAGCACCGCTTTGAGATAGCGCGGGAGCTGCTTGAGCCGGGCGGCTGAGTATTTTTCCAGAAAACGGGGTGGCACCAGCGCGCGAACCTCAGAGACCGTCGGCCCCGGAGCCAATGGCGCGGTGGTTGCGGTGGGCGCAGAACGCGGGGAGGCCATGCCCGGGGTAGCGCGCGAGCCCGCCGCCGGGCTCGGCAGTTGCAGGCCGCTTAGCTGCCCGAAATCTTTCAGGACCCCTTTGCCGCCAACCGGTCCCGAGGGTGCCGTCGTCACCGGTGTGACGCCCATCCGGCGCAACGCCTGCCCGCGCAAATCCAGGATCAGGGCCGTGATCTCCACCAATCGCGGCACCATGCCCGGGAGCTGGGCGCGCACCGCGGCCACCGCCGACTCGAAGGCGGCTTTTGTCCGAACCCCGGTTGCCACCACGGCCAACGCCTCGTCGCGCACTCGAAGGAAAGCCGAATCTTCCAGCTCCTCGATCGTGCCCAGGTCGGCATAGAGCGGAGCCAAACGTGCCATGGCGCGTAAGTCCTTCCGCACCCATGACCAGTCTTTTTGCAGCGCGCTCTCCACCAGACGTCGCACTCCTACTCCGTGGCGCGCCTCGGCCAGGGCCGCGGAACGATGGACGCGCAAATGCACCCCATCCGCGTCCACCTCGAGCCCGAGCCAGCCCCAGACCCCTGCCCCGCCGGCGGGATCCCCTTCGACCACCACTTTCTCCGGCAGATCCCCGAACGACCAGGCGGACAATTGTACCTTCTCCCACTGCACGGCCACGCGGGCCCACGCCGCCGAATCGGCGGGAGGCTTGGCCGCCACCGGGGGCGGAGCCGATGCCAGATGCTGCCGCAACCCGGCCAGATCCCGAGCGGAGGCCAGGGGACGATGGTCGTCCCCGAGGATCTCAATGCGCGCGCGCAGGTGGTTCGGCAGCGCCTCCGGAGCCCAGGCTTGCGGGGGCACCTGAACGTTGTATTTGCGGAAGACAAAGCGAGTGAGGTCGTGCACCAGCGAAGGCCCGGACGGCTCGAACTCGCGGGCGATTTCCGCCGCTTTGGGAGCGATGGGCTGCAATTGCGCGCGAAGGCTCTTAGGGAGACCGCGCAAGAGTTCCTCGGCCTTCGCCTCCCGCACTCCCGGGACGGCCCACTCCAGGGCCGCTGCGGAGATGCGATCCGCCAGGGTGAACGGCACCTGCACCGTGACACCGTCGTGCTCCTCACCGGGTGCATAGGCATACTTGATGTCCATGCTCTGACCGGAGAGTTCGACGCGATCCGGGAATGCCGTGCCATCCACGCTCAGCGCGCGCCCGCCCGTGAATTCCGCCTCCGTGATGCAGAGCAAGGCGCACCCTGCGTGCTTGGCGATCCAGGCGTTCAGCTCGTCTCGCGAACACACGCCGGACAGGTGACGAGCGTAGAACTCGAACAGGACAGCATCCAGATCGCCGAATTCGTGGCGTCGGACGCGGGTCTGCCAATCCTCCACCTTTTGGCGCACGACGCGATTGTGCGTGAGAAAGGCGTACTGCGGCGGCAGCCCGCCTCCCGAACCCGCGGCGGCGGTCAGCACGCGCACTTTTGATTCCGTTCGGGATCGACCGTGGCGCGGCAAGGGATCGGCTTCCTCCTCGTGCTCCGAGCCTTCGCCCGCGTCGGAAACGAGCAACTCCTCCACCAGCGCGGCCCGGATGAAGATCTCACCAGCTTCCTTGGGTTGGATCGTGCCGTAAGCCACCCAACGCAGCTGGATCTCCATCCCCTGAAATGTGGTGCGCTCCTCCGCCAGCACCTTGCCGGCCCTGGCGCTCCACCGCGGATGACGATGGGTCACTTTGCAGAGGTGCGGCGCGATGGCGAGAATCCAGCGAGGATCAATCCCGGCCACCGTGCGCGCATAAACCTGGGTGGTCTCCACGATTTCACCCGCCACCATCCATGCCGGCTGGCGCGTCTTTGCTGTGCGCGGATCCGGCCCGGGTTCCGTCCGACCCGGCCCTCGTTTCGGCGGTCGTTCCACGCGCTCGAACAGGGACGACCCGGGAAACACGGTCATGCGGCGGTTGCCGCCGCCGAGGTAGAGGTTGCGCTCCTCGCGCCGGCAGGCGTGCGCCACCAGTCCGGAGAGGATGGCGCGATGCACTGCTTCATAGCGCGCGTTGCTCTCGCTGAGCCGGACGTCGGTCAACTCGACCAGTGCGTCGTGCAATTGCGAATAAAGGTCCTGCCACTCGCGCATGCGGGTGTAGGAAAGAAAATGAGTGCGGCAAAAACGACGCCGCTGGTTCTGCGTGCGCAGCGCCTCCCATTGGTCGTGCACCGCATCCCAGATGTTCAGCAGGGTGAGAAAGTCCGACTCGGGATGCACGAAGCGCCGATGCGCGGCGTCGGCCGCGGTTTGCTGTTCCAGCGGACGTTCGCGCGGATCCTGGATGCTCAGGCCCGAGGCGATGATCAGGAGCTCCCGCGTCGCGTGCTCGACATGCGCCTGCAACAGCATTCGGCCGAGCGTGGGATCAATGGGGAGCCGTGCGAGGTCGCGCCCCAGCACCGTGAGTTCCCGGCGATCGTCCAGCGCGCCCAACTCGTGCAGCAGCGTGTACCCGCCCTGGATGGCCGCCGGGCTGGGCGGGTTCAGGAATGGGAATGTCTCGATCTCACCCAGGTGGAAGGCCTTCATCCGCAGGATCACTTCGGCCAGGTTCGCCCGCTGGATCTCCGGCTGCGTGTGCGGCGGACGCTGGAGGTAATCGTCCTCCGAATACAGCCGGATGCACACGCCGTCGCGCACCCGTCCCGCGCGTCCCTTTCTCTGATTGGCGCTGCTCTGCGAGATCGGTTCGATGGGCAGCCGCCGCGTGCGGGTGCGCGGGTTGTAGCGACTGAGTCGCGCCAGGCCGGTGTCGATGACGTAGCGGATGTCGGGCAGGGTCAACGAGGTCTCCGCGATGTTGGTGGAGACCACGACGCGCCGGTGCGTGTGCGCCGCGAACACACGCTCCTGATCCCCCGCACTCAGCCTTCCAAACAGCGGGATGACCTCGGTGCGCGAGTCCAACCGGCTGCCCAGCAGTTCCACCGTCTCCCGGATGTCGCGCTCGCCTGGCATGAACACCAGGATGTCCCCCGCGTCCCCGGCTCCGACGATCTCTTCCACCGCGCGCACCGCGGCGTCGACATAGGTGAGTTCGCCGGACTCCTCGACCTGCGCGTCCAGCGGCGCATAGAAGACCTCCACCGGGAACATCCGACCGGACACCTCGATCACCGGCGCCTGACCGAATGCGGCGGAGAATGCCGCGGTGTCGATGGTGGCGGAGGTGATCACGAGCTTGAGATCGGCCCGCTTCGCCAGCAGCCCCTTCAGGTGGCCCAGCAGGAAGTCGATGTTCAGGCTGCGCTCATGGGCCTCGTCGATGACGATCGCGTTGTACTCGGACAGCAGCGGATCCCCCTGCATCTCTGCGAGGAGCATGCCGTCGGTCATCATTTTGATGAACGTCTCCGGGCTCGACCGATCATCGAAGCGGATTTTGCACCCCACCTCACGCCCCCAGGCGACCCCCAGTTCGCTTGCGATGCGTCGCGAGACGGACAGCGCGGCCACGCGCCGCGGCTGGGTGCAGGCGATCTTGCCCTCGATACCCAACCCGGCTTCGAGGCAGATCTTCGGGAGTTGAGTGGTCTTTCCCGAACCGGTTTCCCCGGCGACCACGATGACCTGGTGCGCCTTCAGCGCGGCGAGAATGTCGTCGTGCCGCGCCGTGAGCGGCAGTTCCGGAGGGTAGTCCGGGCGCGGGACGTTCTCCCGCCTCCACTGGCAGAGCGCCGCGGACGTGCGGGCACGCTCGAGCAGGCGATCCAGCACCGCATCGTGCCGGGTCTCATGACGTCGATCGCGCAGCACCCGCGCCAGCCGCGATCCCAGGCGCACCCAGTCCGCCAGCAAACAGCGCGGCAGCAGCTCTCGGAGTTCATCGATGCGGGGATCGCTCATGCGCAGGGCGGGGAGAATGCCGGGCACCACACGGAAAGCGAGCCGCCCGCGACGGCCCTGGCGACAGCCAGGCGGTGGATCCGGTTCAGGCCAGGATCTCCTGGATCGGCCGGGCACCGCCCGCCACCCCTGTGAGCCGCTCCTGTCGCGCGTTCACCTCGAAGCTCAGCGCTTCATGGTCAATGCCCAGCAGATGCAATAGCGTGGCATGCAGGTCGCGAAACGGCACCGGCCGATCCGCCGCCGTCAGCCCGATCTCGTCGGTGGCCCCGAGCCGGAAGCCCGGCCGCACGCCGCCCCCGGCGAGCCACACTGTGAAGCCAGCCGCATTGTGCTGGCGGCCAAGCTCCCCTTGCATCATGGGCGTGCGGCCGAACTCGCTCGCCCACACCACCAGCGTCGACTCCAGCAGCCCACGTTGTTGGAGATCCCCCAGCAACGCGGCGATGGGTTGGTCGGTCCATCGCGCACGCGGACCGTGATTGTCGGCCAGCTTCGCGTGCGCGTCCCAGCCATCCTTGTCCGGCATGTCGTACACCTGAACGAATCGCACCCCGCGTTCCACCAATCGACGCGCCATCAGGCATTTCCGTCCAAAACTGCGTGTCCGAGGGTCGCCCTGCTCGAGCCCGTAACCGCGCTTCAGCCCGGCCGACTCCTGCTCCACCTCGCCCACTTCCAGGGCTGCGGATTGCATCCGATACGCCAGCTCATAGCTGGCAATGCGTGCGTCCAGTTCGGTGTACCCGGGTCGCTGATCACGATGTGCCAGGTTCAAATCGCGCACGAAGTCGATCGTGGCTCGCTGATTCGCCGCCAGCGATTCGGGGGGGAGCAGGTCCAACACCGGGGTGCCACGATCCCTCAGCCGCGTCGGTTGAAACGCCGCCGGCAGGAAGCCGTTCGAGTAGTTGGCCGCGCCCCCCAGCGGGCCTGCGTCAAACAGCATCACGTACCCGGGCAGATCCTGGTTCTCCGTCCCCAGTCCATACGTCACCCAGGAACCCAGGCTGGCCTTCCCGGGACGAATATCCCCCGTGTGCATCTGATAGCTGGCCGGCGCGTGGTTGTTCGAATCCGCCTGCATCGAGTGGATGAAGCACAGCTCGTCGATGTGGCGCGCCACGGAGGGATACAGCTCGCTCACCCACATGCCCGACTGGCCGTGCTGCTTCCAGGCGTAAGGGCTGCCCATCAACTCGTCCTTGCAGCCATGGAACACATTCGCGTGCCGCGTCGCTTCCACCGCCTTCCGTATCGACTCGGGAACACGCTGCCCGGACAACTTCTGCAGGAGCGGCTTGTAGTCGAACGTGTCCACCTGCGATGGCCCGCCCACCATGAAGAGGAAGATCACGGACTTCGCGCGCGGCGCCAGGGGCGGTCTGCGCGGTGCGAACGGCCGTAGCGGATCAACCCCCACCGCCGCCGCTCGCGCGGCGCGCTGCGCCAAGGCCGTGTAGGCGACGGATCCAAAACCCGCCCCCATCCGCTGCAAGAACCGCCTGCGCGAGCCGATCGGCAACAAACACTGCATGCACCAACGACGATGTCAGTCCCAGTCCCCTTGGCTAGTCCGAACACAACCGACATTGCGGTGCTTCACTTCTCACACGATTTACGGGTGGGAAGAGGCAGGCAGGCAGGAGAACCGGAGCCGGGACGCTCTAAGGGCTCCGCTTCTCCCACGATCGGTCCGCCTTCAGCTTCCTGCGCAACCGAAACATCATTGGCGGCACCCCGTCCGCTTGCTAGACCACCACGGGAGAACCCGTCCCGGCGCCTTCATGCCC
>JADLFD010000638.1 GCA_020845805.1 Verrucomicrobiales bacterium
GCGAAATGCGGCACGCGGGGGGCCAGGGGATTGAGCGATGCGGCGGAGGCCTCGGGCGCCAGCCAGCGGGCGTCGCGCAACACGCCGGCCAGGCCCACGACGCCCAGCCCGGTGCCGAGCCGGCGCAAAGCCTGTCGACGTGTCTGCAGGGCCAACGGGAGATTCCACTCCGTGCCCTCGGGATTCTGTCTGTGCCTGCTCATAACTCGTTCGATGCCGCCAACCGTCCCCATCCAATGTCCCCGAGCCGTCGCCGGCGCGTGGGGTCAGTCCAGGAACACCGCCTCGTTGCTGGCCAGCATGACCTGCGCCAACTGTTCCCATTTCCCGAGCGCCTCCGGGCCCTCCACCAGCGCCTCCTCCAAAAACCGGGAGAGGCCCGGCCACTCCGCCGACTGGACCTGCCGTCCCAGCACGCGGCGGAACAGAGCGTCCACCCGCGCGCGTTCCGAAACGGCCCCGACCAACTCCGGCAACGCCGTCAGCGCGCGCGCCTGTTCCATGACGAAGGGGGAATTCAGGGAGTAAAGCGCCTGCTGCGGCACGGTGGTGCGCGGTCGCCGCTCCACGCATTGGTCGGGCGTGGCGAAATCAAAGGACCGGAAAAGAGATGGCAGGTTCTGTCGGTCCACCAGTCCATAAACCGTACGCCGCCGGTTCATAGGATCGCCCGCCACATCCACCGGACGCCCCCCCTGAGTGCCGTCCAAACGCCCTGACACGAACAGGAGCGTGTCGCGCATCGACTCCAGATCGAGGCGTCGCCGCGGGTAGCGGTAGAGCCAGCGCGCATCGGCCTCCGCGCGTACCACCACGCCGGGGGCCAGCCGGGAACCCTGCTGGAAGGCCGCGCTGAGGAGGATCACGCGATGCAGATGCTTCCACGATCCGCCCGTTCGCAGGAATTCCGACGCCAGCCAATCCAGCAGTTCCGGGTGCGTCGGCGGGTCCGAGCGCTGACCAAAATCAGACGGGGACGACACCAGCGGTTCGCCGAAATGATGCATCCAGACCCGGTTGACCATGACGCGCGCGGCGATGGGATTGGAGGGAGCGGCAATGCGCCGCGCCAACTCGAGCCGCCCGCTTCCCGGGCCGGCAAAGGGCTGCGGGCGGCCGCCGTTGAGTATGCGAAGGAATCCGCGCGGCACCGCGTCCCCCAGACGCGCTGGGTTCCCGCGCAGGAACACGCGCGGCGCGTAGGGTTCGGGCAGATCCGCGACGACCATGGCGCGCGCCGGCGGCGCGTTGGTGGCGTGCGCGGCGATTTTGTCCAGCGCCAGCACGAGACCGTTGTAGCGGTCCTTCTCCGGACGGGACATGTGGTCCGAGGTGTCCCGTCGCGGAAACCAGACGGGACCATCATCGCCCGCGACAATCGACGCCAGTTCGCGTTCCGGATCCGACACGGGCACGTTGGACGTGCTGGCCCGCAGCGAGGCTTGATAGGCGTTGGTCAGGAGTCCGGCGTAGACCTGCACCACGGCGGCCCGATCGGGCAGCGGGACGGCGCGCAATCCGGCGAGCACGAGGGGATTCACTCGGGCCCGCGCGCCCGACGCCACGCCGGGGCCCCCCGCGATGGGTGCCTCCAGGGAGGCCAACCGCGCCCGCGCCTGGTCCGCCCAACCCTCCTCCGCCAGGGCCATCAGGCTCGCCCAGGGACCGAACACCGGATCCTCGGGCACCGCGCGTCGCTGCAGAAACCGTCGCGTGCGCTGCATCAAGGTGGGTCGAAAATCCTCCGGCGTGAGCGAGAGGGCGAACTGCGTGGTTTCCGTGATGTCGGGCTTGGTGGTGGCGGCCCGGAGCAGGTACTCGCCGATGCGCGCGCGAAGGATTTCGGTGAGCCGGCGATATTCGGCGTCGATGTGGTCGTCGAGTTCCTTCCGGGCCTGGGCGAGGCGTTCCTCGAATGCAGGTCCCCCCGCCACCGCCGCGGGGTCCTCGAGGAGCGGCTGGACGTAGGGGCGTTCCGTCGACGCGAACACACCGTAGAGCCCGTAGTAGTCCGCGGCGGTGATGGCGTCGTACTTGTGATCGTGACACCGTGCGCAGGCCACGGTCAGGCCCAGCATGCCGCGCGACACGGTGTCGATCTGGTCATCGATCTGGTCGTGCGGATTGTTATCGAACAGCCGGCCGAGGGTGAGAAAGCCGAGGCCCGCCAGGCGCCACGCCGGCACGGCCGGCGCCTCGAGATCGGCCGCCAGTTGGTCCGCCACGAACTGCTCGAAAGACAGATCCTCGTTGAAGGCCCGAATGACGTAATCCCGGTAGGTATACGCGTAGGGCCGCACCGCGTCGCGGCCATAGAGCAGCACCAGATCCTTGGTGTCGGCATACCGCGCCACATCGAGCCAGTGACGTCCCCAGCGCTCGCCGTACTGCGGCGAGGCGAGCAGGCGCTCCACCACGCGCGATACCGCCTCCGGGCTGCGGTCCGCTTCGAACGCCGCGATTTCCTCGAAGGTCGGCGGCAGCCCGACCAGGGTGTAGTGCAGTCGCCGCAAGAGGGATCGGCGGTCCGCCGGCGGCGCAAACGTCAGCCCTTCACGTTCTAACCGTTGCAGGAGGAAGGCGTCCACCGGGGTCTGGACGAGCTGCGGGGTCTTCACTTCCGGCGGCTGCGGGCCACGCAACGGTTGGTACGCCCAGTGGGTGAGCGCCTTCTCCCAGGAGGGCGGCACGACCGCGCCCGCCGCGGCCATCCCCGCGACCACCAGCATCGCGGCGACCAGCCTACCTAAACCGCGCGCGACACGGGGCGGCGCGCACGGGCGGACCGGGTTTTCGAATTCTCTCACAAGTGGTGACCCCCTCGTACGCAGGCCGGCCCAACGGAGTCAACGAGAAGTTCGGGTGACGATTTTCTATTTGCCAGCCC
>JADLFD010000639.1 GCA_020845805.1 Verrucomicrobiales bacterium
GATACGAGGCCCGGCTCGGTGCAGAGCCATTCGCGGCGGGGAGGTTGTCCGGGCTCGGTGGTCAGGGCCCACGTGTGTCCGCTGCGCACATCGCCCAGGATCAGGCGATCGCGGAGTTCGGGGAGAGCGCTGCCGCGGTGCACGACGCCGCCGATGATGGAATTGCCCTGAGTGAGTCCGCTGCCGTGGGGATAGGAGAGGAAGGGTTCGTCGAAGGATTCGCCTTCCGGCGCGAGGAACCAGTAGATCGCGTTGGTGCTCCCCTCGCGGTAGGGCCATCCGTAGTTGCCACCGGGCCGGAGCAGGTTGAGTTCCTCGAAGAGCCCGTTGCCGACGTCCCCGACGTAGAGCGCGCCGGTTTGGTCGTCGATGGCCATGCGCCAGGGATTGCGGAATCCCCAGGCATAGAATTCGGTGCGCACGGTGGTGGGATCGATGCGTTTCCCGTTCATCACCGTGGCGCCCACGAGCGGGTTGTCGGGCGGGATGGCGTAGTGGTGGCCGACGCCTGGGTGGGGATTGGGAGCGAGGCTGCCCGGACGACGGTCCACGTCGAGGCGCAGGACGGCGCCGAAGAAGACATGGAGCGGCTGCCGGTCGCCGAGGGTCTGGGCGGTTGGGGGGCTTTCGTCCCCCAAGGTGACGTAGAGATAGCCGTCCGGACCGAACTGAAGGTCGCCGGCATTGTGCGTGTTATCGGCGTCCTCCTGGGTGATCAGGCGCACCTCGGAAGCGGGGTCGGCTTGGTCGGGTTGGTCGGCTCGGGTCTCGAAGCGAGCGAGCACATCACCCAGCACCGTGTATTCCTGCGGGCCGGGGACCAGCGCGGTGCGGAACACAAAGAACTGCCGGTTGGTGGCGTAGCCCGGGTGGAAGGCGAGTCCCAGGAGGCCCGCCTCAAGGTAGGACGTGGCGAGGCCTTCACGGAGGTCCAGGAATACGGTTCGGGTGGGGGCGGCGAGATTGGTGACCACCACGATCAGGCCGGTCCGTTCCACGACGTACAGGCGATTGGTTTCCCCAGGGGCGCTGACGACGGCGACCGGAGCCTCGAACGTGACTCCCGGCAGGGCATCCACCCAACGGTAACCTGGAAGCAGAGGGTCCAGGGGAAAGCCCAAGTGGCCGGGGAACTCGGGTGCGATCCCGACGATCTCGGTCGGAGCGCCCGTCGAGGTGGGCGGGACAGGTCGGTCCGGCACTGGTTCATCGGGCGTGGGGAAGGGGCTGGCCAGGGTGGCGCTCCCCAGGTTGATCCAGAGCGCGAGCAGGAACAGCCATCGCCAACTGCCGGAGCCATGGCCGGCGGTAGGGAGGGCATCCTGGGTCAACGCATGCGACGATTTGGACATACGACTCGAACCGACTCCTGATCGTAACATGAGAGTCGACGTGGTTCGCGATGTGGAGGTTACGCGCGAACCCGTGGGGGAAGACTCCCGACAGCGGCAAGCACACGTCCTCGGGCGCGCGGCGGCAAGCTTTCTTCCGGGTTTCGCCCTGGACCGGGGCACGACAGAATTGTTGCAGGGGAGGTTTTGGACAGGATGAACAGGATTGACAGGATGGCTCGAAAACGAGCGCGCAGCCTGGGAGAGCAAAGCCCGCCCCGCCCCGCGCTGCGCCCCCATGAAATCATGACATCCCCGTTCGCATGAAATCCTTGGAGGTCGGCGCCCTCGCATCCTAGAGTCCGGCTTCCCAACGAACATGAAACCTCTTCGGATCGGCATCATTGGCTACGGGTTCATGGGCCGCGCCCACTCGAATGCGTATCGCAAGGTCTCCAACTTTTTTGATCTCGAGTACCAGCCGGTGCTCCAGGCCGCCTGCGCTCGGGACGAGGCCAAGGTGAAGGCCTTCGCGGAGCGCTGGGGGTACGCCTCCATCGAGACCGACTGGCGCAAGCTGATTGCGCGCGACGACATCGACCTGATCGACATTGCCGTTCCCAACAATCTGCACGCCGAGATGGCCATCGCGGCGGCCAAGGCGGGCAAGATGATCCTGTGCGAGAAGCCGCTCGGCTTCGATTCCAAGGCGGCGGAAAAGATGGTGGCGGCCGTGACCAAGGCCAAGGTCCCGAACATGGTCTGGTACAACTACCGGCGTTGTCCCGCGGTGGTGTTGGCCAAGCAGCTGATCGACGAGGGCAAGCTGGGCCGCATTTTTCATTACCGCGCCAATTTCCTCCAGGACTGGACCATCAGTGCGGAGTTGCCGCAGGGCGGAGCGGCGTTGTGGCGGTTGGACGTCAAGGCGGCGGGATCCGGTGTGACCGGCGATTTGTTGGCGCACTGCATCGACACCGCGCTGTGGCTGAACGGGGGCATCAAGGATGTCAGCGCCATGACCGAGACCTTCATCAAGGAGCGGAAGCACAACCTGACCGGCAAGGTGGAGAAGGTGGGCATCGATGACGCCTGCGCCTTTCTCTGTCATTTCAACAACGGGTCGCTGGGGCTGTTCGAATCGACGCGGTACGCGCGCGGGCACAAGGCGCTGTACACGCTTGAGATCAACGGCGAGCACGCTTCGATCCGCTGGGATCTGCATGACCTGCACCGCTTGCAGTGGTTCGACCATCGGGATGAGGGGGTGGTGCGCGGGTGGCGCAGCATCCACGTCAGCGACAGCGATCATCCGTACATGAAGAACTGGTGGGTGCCCGGACTGCAGATTGGCTACGAGCACAGTTTCGTGCATCAGGTCGCCGACTTCCTGAAGGGTCTGGAGACCGGCGTGCCGGCGCGGCCTGATTTCCAGGACGGCCTGGCCACCGACTACGTGGTCGACGCCGTGCTGGCCTCGGCGAAGTCGCACCAATGGAAGAAGGTCAAGCAGGTGAAGCAGAAGTAGGCCCTGACGACCTCGACGGATTCCGTTTCCAGGCCGGCTCGCTTCGTGCGGGCCGGCCTGTTTGCTGGGCGGGAGGCTCCCGTCCTCGCACCCTCCCGGCCGGCCCTGCGGCGGGCCGGGGGGGGTGGCGGTCACGGTTGGATGGTCACCGGGCGCACGCGGAGGTGTTCGCGGATACGATCGCCGGGGTAGAGGATGAGCGTGTCCTTCTCCTGAAGGCCGGCGGTCACCTGGGTTTCGGTGCCGTTGGAGCCGCCCGTCTCGAGCGTGCGCACCACGGCCTGGCCGTTCTCAATGACAAAGGCGCACCAGGATGTCCCGCGTCGGAAGAGAGCGCCCACGGGCACCTTGAGCACGTCATTGGTGCGCCAGGCGACGATGCGCGCCTCCACGCGGAACTGGTGTCCGAGACCGGGACGTTGCGCGGGCGGCGTCAACAGGTCGGCGATCACATTGACGCGTTGCTCTTCGACGCCGAGGGCAGAGACCTTGGTGAAGGCGGCGGGCTCGACGAGGCGCACGCGGGCGGCGAGCGGGGGTTCCGCACCCCAGTGGTGGAGTTCCACTTCGGCGCCGGGAGCGATGGCGGCGCCGTCGCGCGAGAGCACATCGATCACGATCTCGAGGTCGGTGGGGTCGCCGATTTCCACCAGCGGCGTGCCCGCGGGGACCACGCGGGCGTTTTCCTCGATCACGCGCAGGATGCGGCCGGAAGCGGGGGCGCGGACCTCGACCGGAGGGGTGGGGGGAGACGCGGGGGTGGAGGCGGGGTTGGAGAACTCAGCGAGTTGCGCTTCGGCTTCGCGCAGGGAGCTCTGGGCGGCGGCCAGATCCTTGGAGGCGGAAGCCTCGCGCCACTGGACCGCCTCCAGTTCCTGCTGCGAGACAGTGCCTTCGCGGTGGAGGCGGTGGGCGCGTTCGAGGTCGGTGGCGGCGAAGCGTTGTGCGGTCTGGGATTTGTCGAGCTGCGCACGCGCGGTGTCGCGCCGTGCCTCCGCCAGCGAGCGCGACCGCGCGTCGAGCGGCGTGGAGGGGGTCGGATCGATGACGGCGACGACCGTGACCTGGGCGGTCACCTCGGCGCCTTCCTTGAGCGGCAGCCGGCGCAGCTGCCCGCCGATGGGTGCGGAGACGAGGTAGCGTTGGCGCACGCGGGTTTTGCCTTCCTCATTGATCGTGACGCGCAGATCACCGCGCACGGGCGAGGCGGTTTCGACTTGAAGCGGACGCGGTCGGAGCCCGGCGGCGAGGAGCGCCACGAAGAGCAACGCGAGGACGACGGGGATCCCACGGCGGCCGCGTCGGGCGGTGCGTGAGGACTGGGGGGCCTTCGGGGAGGTCATGGGAAAAGGGTGGGGTGGAGTGCGCTCATTCCGGGGCCTTGAGCGCCGCCACGAGGTCGAGGCGCTGGATGCGGCGCAGGACCGCGA
>JADLFD010000640.1 GCA_020845805.1 Verrucomicrobiales bacterium
CACGCCTCACCCCCCACCGATCGATAAATCGCGCCGTTGTCCCCGACCGCCACCGCCGTGTCCGCCGAGGCAGCCACGCCTTCAAACCAATCCTCCGTCGGCGGAGTCACCGTGGCCGGCCGGAACGTGACGGCATCCTCGCTCACCAGCACCAGCCCTCCCTCTCCCACCACCAGCCAGCGCCCGTTCAAGGTCGTGACCCCGCGCAACTCGCGTTGGGTTCCGCTCGACCTCGGCTCCCATACGGCGCGATTCGTGCTCGTGTAAACCTGGCCGTACTCGCCCACCTGCACGTAACGCCCACCCGAAAACGCCATGTCGGCGATGTTCGCCCCATGGGGTTCCGGATGAGACCACGCCCAAGATACCGCCGCCCGCGCCTGACCTAAGCCACCCATCCCGAGCCAACCCCACCACCCCAGCAGCCAGGAAAGCACACCCCACCGCAGGACCGACGCAGCCTCCCGGAAACCCCAACCCGCCGACACCTCAGGCCGGGATCGATGATCTGGACCACTGCAGGCGACCGCGTTCGCCCTCACAAAAGAAGTGCTTCCAGCGGGTTCGCCGTCGAACCCGCTGGCAACGATCCCCCCCTTCACCCTGGATTTCCCGTTCGTTGTCGCGCTCGCCTCGACGAACACCGCGTCTCCCCTTTCGCGGTCCGAGCATGAACGGAACCCTGGCCGATCCGCAACTCGCGAGCCATCCGCCCCACCCTCTCCCCACACCTTCGAGTGCCGTCCGCGCTCTCTCCCGGGCCAACCATCACCAGGTCCCGATGCGGTCCTCACCCGCTCATGACAGATTTGGTGGGGGAGGTTAGAGCGTCTTCTCAGCGACATGCGTCGCCCCAGGGCCGCCGGATTCCGGCCGCGGAGCGCGGGGAATCTCCACCCGAAATGTCGTTCCGCAAGCCCCCGTCTCCACCAGCCTCACGTCCCCCCCCAAAGCCAACGCAAGCTGCCGTGTGATCGCCAGACCCAGCCCGCGTCCCCCTTCCTTCGTGCTGCGTTGGGGCTCGAACAACCGTGCCCTGACCTCCGCCGCCAACCCCGGACCGCGATCGGCTATCTCAAATCCCCAGGACTCCCCCCGCGCCTCCAACCGCAACGTCACCCGCTCCCCCGCCGGCGTGGCCTCCACCGCATTCTCCACCAGGTTCGTCAGTAGCAGACTCAACAGCCCGGCTACCCGGTTCTCGATCTTCCCCTCCGGATCCCCCTCCACCTCGATCCGCACCTGGCGGCCCTCCGCCACTCCGCGTGTCTTCCCCATCACCGCCTCCGCCAGCTCCCGCGGTGAAACGTAATACGTGAAATCAGCCCCCTGCTCCCCCACCACGCGCGAAACACCCTGGATCAGCGATTGCATGCGTCGCGTCGCTGCCAGCGCCTCCACCCACGCCTCGTTCCCACCGCCCTCCGATTGCACCCGCGCCGCCATGAACCGCGACAACCCCGACATCGGACTCTTCAACCCATGCATCAAATGCGCCGTCACCGCCCCCACCGCCGCCACCCGCACCGACTGCGACAACTCCCGATTCGCTCGCAACAAATCCTCGCTCCTCGCCGCCAGCAACGCATTGGCCCGGGCCAGTCGCCGGAAGGACCAGTTCAACGCACCGCCCGTCACCGAAAAGGCAATCCCCAACAACATCGCCACCTGCACCATCAACTGCCGATCGAATCGCCGGAACTCCTCCAGGACCGGCGTGCCGTCCAACAGAAACCACGCCACCTCCGTCAACCCGCCGCCCGGCTTGGACTCCAAAGGGACATAAACCTCCACCACCGGCACCGCCTGCGCCTGCTTGGCGTACTCCCACGCGTTCGCCGACAAAAACACCTCCGCCATCGAGTACTCCGCCTCAAAGCGACTGGACGGACGTAGCTTCCGAACCTTGACCCAGACCTCCTCCGGAATCGTCGACTCGCTGACATGCGCCGGCAGCGACAACAGAAATCGCCCGGAGGCATCATAAAGCCGCGCCGCCAAGATTCCGCTAGGGCGCGCCATGGAATAAAACAACTCCACCGAATCCTCCGGAAGCCAATCCTCCTTCTCCTCGGACACCGGTTCGCGGTTCGGACGCGACAACGCGTGGAACACCTCCGCATCCCGATCCACCACCTGACGGCGCACCTGCTCCCGCAGCTGAAACGCACCCCAGCCGATCAGCACCGCCGACACCAACCACGTCAGGCCGATGGTGGACCAGATCAGCCGCGAAGACGCCCCCGGCATGGCCGGGGCTTCCCCGCGCGCCGACGCTCCTGCTCCTGCTCCAGATCCTGATGCTACCACTCCCATTCGAGTCCGCCGCTCAACGCATTCACGCGATAGTCCCCCGCCGAGACATTCTCATCCGTCAGTTCCCCCTCATACTGCCCGAACCAGGTCAGCGAGTCGCGCATCTTCCACTCCCCACGCAAGGAATATCCCGCCTCCCAACGCCGGCGCGGCCCCCCAGCCAGGCTGTCCGATTCCTGTACCGCGTAGCGATACCACCGCGACCGGAATTCCCCGCGCCACTCCCACCGGCCCTTGGCCCATCGCAGCGTGCTCGCGCCCGTGAAACGCTCGTAATCGAGATACCCCACCCCGTTGTCCGCACTCTGCACCCAACCCGCTCGCAACGTCGCCCGCCAAGCCCGGGTCGCTCCCCACGTCCGGCGCCAGTTCAGTTCCACTTCGTGCTGCGCCACACGCAACCGACCCACGATCGGATCCCCCTCCAAATCCACCGCCGTCCGCGTGTCGAAACGCCGGTCCCGCTGGCGGTACGACGCCGACACCTGATGATCACGATCCCAACTCCGAACCAGCGTGAGTCGCGGCGAAAGATCCACGAAGCCGTCCAGCGGTTCGGCCAGCCATTGCCTCGTCCCCTCCACCTCCACCTCGGCTCGCCAACCCTCCGCCCATTTCCATTTCACCCCGGGTTTCAACGAACCCGCATGCCCCTCCGCCCGCACCACAAAGGGCACCCCCTCGATCTCCGAGGCGTCGAATACCTGCCGCAAGAAGACGTACCCCCCTTGCGCCGTCAGCGACCAGTCCTCCGCAATCGATCCCTCCCATCGCGCATCCGCCAACCCCACCGTCTCGGGCTCCAACTCGTCCTGGTAATACTCGGTGTGCTCCACCGTGGCAAACAACGCGACCTCAGGTCCGTCCAGGGGAATCCGCAACGAAGATACCTCGGCGGCCAACGAAGCAAACCCTGAGGACTGCGCGTTGAGGGTGCTCAGCTGGGGGTTGTCCTTCACTCCCACCCCGCCCCGCAAGCGTGCCGTGGTGCTCCAAAGCGAGGGCATCGCCGCCACACCTTCACGCTCCTTGCGCGC
>JADLFD010000641.1 GCA_020845805.1 Verrucomicrobiales bacterium
GCCGCCCCGAAGGCCGCATCCTGAGCTACCGCGAATCCGTCGGACACCACGTCGTCGGCGCGCTCGCCAACCTGGAGTCCACCGCCCGCCATGCCCCCGAAATGCTGGCCGATCTGCGTGCCGCCCGGGTCCTCGCCCACGATCCCCAGGGCCCCTATGCCCACCGCACCTTCGCCCTCTTGCCCACCGCCAATCACTCCCGGCTCCGCGAATGGGTGGAACTTCTCCACCTCCACGGACTCGAGGTGCATCGGTCCACTCGCGATCTCGTCATTCCCGCCGCCACCGACGGCCTGGGTCGCGACCTCAAGGACGTTCTCCTGCCCGCCGGCACAATCCTCGTTCCGAACCGGCAGCCGTTGGGACACCTGGCCGCCGCGATCCTTGAGTTCGACCCGCGCCTCTCCCCCGCGGTCCTGGAGGACGAACGCCGGGAAATCCTGCGCACCGGCGGTTCCCGAATGTACGACGCCACCAGCTGGAGTCTCTGCCACCTCACCGGCCTCCCCGCCCTCACGCTCCACACCGATCTCCCCGAAGCCACCGAACCCCTCCTCCGCCCCACCCCCGCCCCCGGCCTCGTCCGCGGCGCCGATCACCCGGTCGCGTGGATCTTCGATGGCGCCGATGACCTCGCCACCGCCGCCGCGGCGCGCCTCCTCGAACGCGGGGTCCAAGTGCGTGCCGCCAACAAGCCATTCACGTTCGACGGACATCCCTTCGAACGAGGCTCCGCCGTGGTGGTGGCCCTCGACAACCGCACCTTCCCCGGCGACCTCGCCACCACCGTCGCCCATACCGCCGCCGAACTGGGCCTCGACGCGCTCGCCGTCGCCTCCGGCCTCGGCGCCGGAGATCTCCCTGACCTCGGCGGCAGCCATTTCGTCCGACTCGAACCCCCGCGTATCGGCATCGCCGGTCGCGACACCGCCAACTCCACCGACTTCGGCTCCCTCTGGCACGCCATCGACCATCAACTCGGCATCCGGAACTCGCCGCTGGAACGTCTCAATGCCGGAGATCTGCACCGTTACAACGTCCTCATCCTCCCCGACGGCACCGCCGACGAGGTCGCGTCCGACGCGCTCGCGAACTGGATCCGACAGGGCGGCACCCTGATCGCCGTCGGTAGTGCCACCCGCCCTTTCCTGTCCGAGTCCAACCAGCTCAGTCACGTCCGCGACCTTCCGGATGCCCTGGGCAAACTGCCCGAATACGAACTCGCCATCCTTCGCGAATGGGAGGCACGCCACATCCCACCCCTGGACACCAATGCCATCTGGTCCCACCAACCCTCCTTCCCCGTCGCCTATCCCTGGCCCGGATCGGACGGCGCGCATCCGGAGGAAAAGGAGTTGAAACGACGCGACACCTGGCAACGACCGTTCATGCCCGCCGGCACGATCCTCGCCACCCGCATCGACACCAATCACTGGCTCACCGCCGGCACCCTCGAACCCCTCCCGGTCATGGCCGACCGCGGCCCAGTCCTCATGGTCGCCGAGGGAGCCCAGGCCCCGATCCGCTTCGGCCTGCTCACGCCCACTCCCACCAACTCCAGCGCCGTCGTTCCCCCCTCTTCACAGCCGGCCAACGCCGCCAGCGAGGCGGAGAAGAAAAAGGAATTCCTGCGCCCGGGCTGGGCCATGCTCCCCACCAACACCGTGATGCACCTGCGCATGGGAGGATTGCTCTGGCCCGAGGCCAGTCAGCGCCTCGCTCACGCAGCCTGGGTCACCTGCGAGAGCGTCGGCCGCGGTCAGATCATCCTGTTCGCCTCCCCACCCACCTTCCGTGGAGGAGCCAAAGGAACCCAACGCATCCTGCTCAACGCCGTGGTTCTCGGCCCCGGCATGGGCGCCACGCATACCCTGCGCCCGTGACCGCGTCCATGACCGGCCTCGCGGCGTCCGGGGCGGCGACCGGCACCCGGACCAACCGCCCACGGCGGCACACCTCAGAAACGAAAAAGCCGCCGTCAGGGACGGCGGCTGGAAACGTGAAAGGAATCAGACGGGCAGGCGCGGCAGCGAAGCGGGTCGGGGCCCGAGTCGCTCGGCGCGGCCTCAGGTGCCCTTCGCACCCACCACCAGCGACCAGAGAAAACCGAGGAACCGACGGGGCATGGACTTGGGCGTCTCCAGCGGCTGCAGATTGGGCACCGAAGGCCCCACCACCTGCGGGAAACGAATCTTCGAGCGCAGCAGGAGCGTGCCCAGGAACAGATCCGCCAGCGGCAGCACCACGTTGAAATTCTTGTGCATGTACCGGTGGTGCAGGATGTGGTGACCGTTGAGTCGGAAGAACACGCCGGAACGTTCCACCGCACGTTTGCGCGGGAGATGCATGCACCAGTGGAGATACTCGTACACCGCGTAGTACGCGCCGCAGGTCACCGCGCCCCCCAGCAGGAATCCCCAGCGCCCAAACCACCAGGACACCGCCGCGAAAGGCACCGAGCACAGCAGCACCAGCACCGGGCCGTTCCACCACGCCATCGGAATGGTTTCCTTGTCCTTTTCGTTGATCAGGTGGTAGCTCTCGTCCGCACGAAAGATCTGGTGATGCACCAAGGCATGGGCACGAAACGGGTAGGTGAACGGACCTACCGGCCGATGCATCACAAACCGATGGAGTGTCCATTCGAAGAACGAGGCAAACACCACCCCCGCCACGGAACCCATCGCCACCCAGTATAGAAGTTCAGTCATTGATGAAAGAGCGCACGTTAGCCATGGCGCGAACACCCTGGCAATGAACGAAATTTGCTGACTGGGAAGCAACTCCGGCCCACCCCCATCCCACCCAACCCCCTTATGGCTGTCCGCGATTCCTTCCGGGACTTTGTCCTGGAACAACTTGGGCAGGTGCGACCCGTGACCTGGCGTCGGATGTTCGGGGGCATTGGGATCTATGCGGAGGGAATCTTTTTTGCCGTGATCGATAACGACACGCTGTTCTTCCGCACCGGAGACTCGAATCGCGAGGCGTTTACCCGCCGCGGCATGCCCCCCTTCCAGCCCATGGGCCCCGACACCAAACCGATGGCCTACCACGAACTCCCCGGGGAGGTCCTCGAAGACCTCAGCGAACTCCCGCACTGGATGGCCGCCGCCATCGCCGAGGCCACCAGGATCAAACCCTCCCCCAAGCCCAAGTCGACGCGGCGGACAAAACCAACCCCACGCCGCCGTCCAGCCTCCTCCCGCTAAATCAGCCCACACCCCCACCTGCACCTGCACCCTCCCCACTCTTGCCCGGCTCCCATCTCAGAGGACCGGACCTTGAATCCAGGGAGCGAACTCCTCATCCCCCAGTCCCGCTCGCTCGCTCAAGGTCTTCTCGCCACTGGCCACCGCGACGAGGCGCTCGAAGATGCGCCTTCCCACGGTCTCCACTTCCTCCGTCCCGTCGAGAATGGTCCCGGCATTCAGATCCATGTCGTCCCGCATCCAATCGTACAACTCGGTCCGCGTGGCCACCTTGAGGCAGGGAGTCGGTTTGCATCCGTAGACACTGCCGCGCCCCGTGGTGAACACCGCCACGTTGCACCCGCCGGCCACCAACCCGGTCATCGACACCGGATCGTACCCCGGCGTGTCCATGAAACAAAAACCACGGTCCACGATCGCCTGCGCATAGGCGTACACCGCGCGCAAGGGCGCCTGCCCCCCCTTGGCCAGGGCACCCAGGCTCTTCTCCAGAATGGTGGTTAACCCGCCCTCCTTGTTTCCCACCGAGGGATTGTTGTCGATCGAGGCGCCTTGGCACCGCACGTGGTCTTCCCACCAGCGGATGAGGTCCACGATTTTCTGACCGACCTCGGACGAGATCGCGCGTCGGGTGAGAAGATGTTCGGCTCCGTAGAGCTCGGGCGTTTCCGCCAGCACCGAGGTGCCGCCATGACGCACCAGCAGATCGGAGGCCACTCCCAACGCCGGATTCGCCGTGATGCCACTCGCGCCATCCGACCCGCCGCAGTTGAGGGCCAGGGTCAGCCTGGACACCGGCTGCGGCGTACGCCGCAGCGCGTCCGCTTCCGGCAGCATCCGCGCCACCGCCGCCACCGCGGCTTCCCCCGTTTTCCGGGTGCCCCCCTGGCTCTGGATGTTCAGTACCGCCGAAGGAATCGCGCCCAGCGATGGATCCTCTAA
>JADLFD010000642.1 GCA_020845805.1 Verrucomicrobiales bacterium
ACGCCGGAAGTCGGCGAAGCGCGCGAAAGCCTGGCCATCAACTACAAGGGCGCGGACGTCGCCATCGCCTTCAACCCGGTCTACATGATGGATCCGCTCAAATCCCTGGAGGCCGACGAGGTTTACCGGGAACTGAGCGATGAACTGAGCCCGGGTGTGCTCAAGACCAACACCCCGTTCCTCTACGTCATCATGCCCATGCGCATGGCGTAGGCGGCGTAGGCGGCGTGCTTGGGAGAGCGAGTCTGCCGGCGCGGATTCCGAACGCGACGGCCATTCCCCGTGGCCGCATGAGGCGGATGCCGCCCCCCCAGGCTCACCCGGTCCCGGCCGGGACAGAGGGATCGGGCTGATCGGGTCCGGATGCAGCTCCCGATGCAGACTAGGCCACGGCGGCGCTTGGAGGGGGCGTCCCGGCCCCGGAGGCGCGCTTGCGGATGAAGCCCACCAAGTGGATGCCAAACTGCAGGACGAGGCCCAGGCCGACGACGATGCAGGCGAAGTAAGGCGTGAGCCACGCCGGGTTCCGCACCACTTGCAGGATGGTCACGCGCTCGTCGCGAGGATCGAAGCTGGCCTGATAAAACGTCAGCCCCTGATAACGCAGCGGGTTGTTCATGTAGATCTTCACCGTGCGATCCTCGCCGGTGGACGCGTTTCGCAGACGGACGTCGCTGGAGAAATTCTTGGGGATCTCGGTGCCCAGGTACTTGTCGTGGCGGAAATCCAGCAGCGTGAGGCTGAAATCCTTGTAGTAACGGCGCAGACGCAGGCTGAGCTCGTAGTTCCGATCCTTGTACTTCAAGGCCTGCGGACGCTCGATGAACTCGGTGAGAAGATAGGATCCGATCACCCCTTCCGGCCCCGTGACCTCGACAAACGCAGACGGGACATCGCGCATGTCCATGACGGTCACCTTGGGGAGTTCCAGGGGCACGAAGCGTGTTCCCGGTCCCTCGGTCACCGCCGGCGCATTGGGCGCCGCCGTGCGGTTGGTGAGCATGGAGTTCTCGTAGTACCGCGCCACGCGCACCTTGAACGGAAGTTCGGCGTGCTCGAGGACGGCGCCGCTGGAAAGGAGGCCGTCCGGGAACGCCACCACTCGGTCCTTCTCCGCCGACGTCACGTCGGCGATGGCGAGCTCGCTGCGACGATCACTTTCCGAGTAGCTCCGGGTCTGACCCTCGGTCAGACGCATGGCACTTTCGCGAGCGACGAGATCAGTCATCAGCTGACCGACCAGCAGCAGGATCATCCCGAGGTGCACCAGGACAATCCCTGCCTTCTTGCGCGTGAGCTGGAAGCGGGAAACGTGCGCGGCGATCAGGTTGATCAGCAGCAGGGAGCCCAGCAGATAGCCGCCAGGAAACACCGGAATGAACGGGGCACCCATCACGTCGGCGGCGGTCGACGGAGGCAGGTACACATGGATCATCTGCAGCGTCTTTTTGACGGCTGCCGTCATGGCCGCCAGATCCACGAAGGCACTTTGAAAGAATCGTGCCTGCGCCAGGTAAAGGCCGAGCGGCTCCTGCGCCATGGTGCCCAGAAACACCAGCACCATGCTCAAGGTCAGCAGGACGATCGTGAGCTTCAGTGAGGCGAGTGGTCGAAACAGCCAGTTCATGATCCCTTGGAATAACGCGCACTTTGAACGAAACGGACAAACGCCTCGCGCTGCGACTCCACGGCCGCAGGCGTTCCCAGGAGCTTGTAGAACCAGCTGCTGCCCTCGCGGCGCACGATCACCGCCACCAGACGCGCCGGATCTCCGGACTCCGGACCCGACCCCGCATAGTCCACCAGGGTGCCGGATCCGCCCATCACGTCGATGGACTGGATGCCCTTTTGGAGCTCCGGCTCGGTTTGGGGCCCGAGTCCCACTTGCCCCCGCCACCGGTTGAGATTGGCCACCATGCCACCCGTTTCACCGGGGAAGACGCTGATCGTGATGTCGGCGGAACCGCCGCCGGGACCGGGAACGGTCCACTTGCGATGCACCATCTGGGGAGTCGGCACGGCGTTCCAACCGGTCGGGACATCCCATTCGGCCGACATCGCACCCCCGGCGGCGGGCGGACCTGCGGGTCGCGGCGCGGAGGTCGCCATCATGGGGGCCTCCGGGGGCGCGGCCCCGAACTCCACATTTCCCAGGAATGTCTTGAGGCTCGCCCGCGAACTTTCCACCGCCGCCGTGGGGCCAGCCAACTTGAAGAACCAGGTGAATCCGCCTTTGCGCACCGCGGCTACCAAGATTTGATTCCCGTTCGCGGCGGCATCCGTGGATGCCGAGCCGACTATGGTGAAGAGACGCACGGCTTCGGTTCCCACCGTGGTCTCTTCGGTGTGCTGGGCGAGTTCGGCCTCCGGAATCGGCTGCAATCCCAGCTGGCCACGCCAGAGATTCACCAAGTCCAGATCAGACCCCCCCGTTCCCGGGAGCGGAATCACCGCCAGCTCCGCTTGAGACCCCTCTTTCGTCGGGAGCGAAAAATTCGCCACTCGCATCCCGGTCGCGCCCTTGTCCACCCAGCCTTCTGGAAGGGATTTCCAAGTGAGGCTCGGTTTGGGCGGCATTTGTTCCGGCAACGCTCCCATGCCGGTGCTGCCGGCATGCGATGGCGGAGGTGCGGCGGCGTCTTTCGGCGCGTCGTACACTGCCACTTCTTCCCGATGACAACCGGTGAAGACCACGACCGCGGCGAAGCACACCTGGGCCATCAGCCGGGCCGACCAAGTGGAGGAACGGGACAAAAGACAGCTCATGGGAATCGACGGCACATGACAGGATGAAACAAGCGCCGACTAGGCTAGCGGGAAAGGTGCGCGATGCAAAGAGGTCCGTTGGGTTCTCCGTCATCTGCGCCCGAGG
>JADLFD010000643.1 GCA_020845805.1 Verrucomicrobiales bacterium
AGTGCATTGAGGGATGCCGACTGTTCGGCAACGGCTCGTTTCACCTCCAGGTGCGTCATGACCGGTGCGTGAATTGCAACGAGTGCGCGATTGCGCGTGCCTGTCCGGGAGACGCGTTCTATCGCGCCCCGGTCTCGGACCCGGGATATCACTTCACCACATGAGCGCCTCCCTGAGCCAATGGCTGGAGGACGGACGCTTGCCCGGGCGGGCGGTGAGGGTGCCGCGGGCCCCGGCTGGTTCGGAGCGTGGCGCGGCGCAAGGCAACGCGATGGAGCCGCGGGAGGGGACGGGTCGGACCGAGGATGCGTCGGGAAGAGAGTCACGGGAGCCGTGGATTAGGGGGCGGGCGGCGTTTGCGCCGTGGTGGTTGGGGCGTGTGCAGCCGCTGTTGATCCTGGTGCTCACGGTGTGGGGGCTCGGGGTGACGGCCGGTGAGCTGCGTTTTCCGCCTCCAGACTTTGAGAGCGGCTACACCATGCCGGTGACGCAGTATCCGTCGGCGCGCTGGCAGGGGTGGGAGTACCTGGATGTGGTGGTGTTGCTGGTGTGTCTGGGGTTGGCGACGTGGTTGGTCCATGCGCGCCGGTCGCGGCGCGGGGTGGTGGCGTTGTCCATGTTTTCGCTCGGGTATTTCGGGTTTGTGCGGGAGGGGTGCGTGTGTGCGATCGGCTCCGTGCAGAACGTCGCATTGGCATTGGGAGGGGGCGGCTATGTATTGCCGGTGGCGGTGGGTGTGTTTTTCGCGGCGCCGGTGATCGTGGCGCTTTTTTTTGGCCGCACCTTTTGTGCGGCGGTCTGCCCGCATGGTGCCCTGCAGGACTTGGTTTTGGTGAAGCCGCTGCGGGTGCCGGCGTGGTTGGAGACGGGATTGAGCGTGCTGCCGCTGGTATTTCTGGGGGCGGGGGTGGCGTTTGCGGCGACCGGAGCCGGGTTTGTGATCTGCCGGTATGATCCGTTCGTACCGATTTTCCGGCTGAACGGCGGCTGGGGCATGGTGACGACGGGCGTCGTGCTGCTCGGCCTGGGCACGGTGGTGGGGCGTCCGTACTGCCGGTTTGCCTGTCCCTACGGCGCGTTGTTGCGCGTGGCCTCGGCGTTGTCGCGCTGGCGGTTGCGGGTGACCCCGGACGTGTGCACCCAGTGCCGTCTTTGTCCGAGCGCGTGTCCGTTCGAAGCCATTGAATCGCCCGAGCCGGGGTTGGTGCGGGCCAAGGAGATCGCACCGGCGCGCAGCGGGATATGGCGTGCGCTGGCCTGGCTGCCCGTGTGGATGGTGGTGGGCGCCGCGGTGGGCTGGGGATTTGGACGGGGCGCGGCCGCCTTGCATCCGACGGTGCATCTGGCGCTCGCGCGGCAGGAGACGGTGGAGGGGGCGGCGGAAGGTTCGCGGCCGGATCGCCTCGCCTTGGCGCGGGCGGAACGCGAGGCGCGCGAGTTGACGCCGCGTGCGGCGGTGTTGCTGCGTCGCATGCAGTACGCGGGGCTGGGACTGGGGGCATGGACCGGGTTGGTGATCGGGTTGAAGGTGCTGAGCGTGGGCATGGTGCGGCGACGGAATGAGTTTCAACCCGACCGCAGTGCCTGCGTGGCGTGCGCGCGATGTTTTGAGAGTTGTCCGCAGGAACGCATCCGACTCGGGCTGACGCCATCGCCCGAGATACCGGGGGATTTGCCTGCCGCTCCGGCACCGGGGGTGGGGTGCGGTTCGGGAACGTGCGGGCATACGGGCGCCGTGACGACGGCGTCGTCACCGACGCGAGGGGGAGGCCCGGCATGAGCACCCCGAGTGTTCAGAAACCGTCCGTGCCCAGCGCGCGGCGGCCCATGGTTCTGGGGACGGAGGAGACGGGAAACGTCGACGCGAGCGCGGTGGCGCGAGCGCCGGCGCTTCGTTCGTGGCGGTGGCTGACGGCGATTCTGGCCGGCGCCTGCCTGGTCGTGGGTGGCGCGATGTTGTCGGGGCTCCTTTCCCGATCCGCGGAGGAGCCCTGGTCCTCGAAGGCCTTGCTCCAGGCCCACGCCGAGTTGCGGGCCGACCCGAAGAACGAGGCGTTGAAGAATCGGGTGCGCGACCTCGACCTCGAGTTGCGACGCGCGTACTTCACTCGACTGGACCGCAATCGAACCGGCAGCGCGTTGCTGGTAGTCGGCGGCGGGTTGGTGGTGGTGTCGGCCTTGCGGGGACGGCGCGATCCGAAGGCGCGCGCGCCGCTGATGCGTGGCGCGGAGGATGCGCGTGGTCCGGAGTCGCGTGCGTTGCGCCGGTCAGTGGTGGCGACGGGACTGGCGACCGTGGCGCTGGGCGGCGTGGTGGCCGGCTTGGGCTGGGGACGCGAGGTGCGCCTGGACGGGTCGCGTGGTGCTCAGACCGCGACCGCGGGAACTGACGTCTCCGGGGTCGAAGGCTCGAACCACCCTGCCGCGACGAGTGCGGCGATCCTCGCGGATCCGACTCAGCTCTGGCCGCAATTTCGCGGGCTGGGCGGAGCGGGTCAGGGGGTGGGTCGGGAGATCCCGTTGAAGTGGGATCCCAAGACGCGGGAGAACGTGCGCTGGCGCACGGAGATGCCTCTGGAGGGTTACAACTCGCCGGTGGTGTGGTCGAACCGGGTATTCCTCACCGGGGGCAACAAGCGCGAGCGGTTGGTGTTTGCCGTGGATGCCACCTCGGGGGCGCTGGTGTGGCAGCGTCCGGTGACGCCGGAGGGGCAGGCGGTGGCGGCGGTGGAGCCGCCGGATCAGAGTGGGATGGCGGCCAGCACCGTGGCCACGGACGGCCAGCAGGTGTGGGCGATCTTCGCCTCGGGCGACCTGGGTGCGCTGGACTTCGATGGCCGACTGGTGTGGTCCAAGAAATTTGATCTGTCCGAGAACGGCTATGGCCACGCGTCCTCGTTGGTGGTGCACGACGGCACCCTGCTGGTGCAACTGGATCGCGGTCAGGCGGAGGATGGCAAATCGGAGTTGCTGGCGTTGAACGCGCGCGAGGGAACGATGCGTTGGCGTGCGGCCCGGCCGGTGGGCGGGAGTTGGGCCACCCCGCTGGTGGTGGCGCGGGCGGACGGCGTGCAGGTGATCTTGTCGGGCGACCCGCTGTTGGCGGCCTATGATCTGGCGACCGGCAAAGAACGTTGGCGCGCCGCAGTGCTGGGGGGGGAACTCGCACCCTCGCCGGTGTTGGCGGGCGACCTGGTGATCGCCACCAGCCCGGGACACGCGTTGCTGGGGGTGCGCCTGGATGGCACGGGCGATGTGACCGCCTCGCACGTGGCCTGGAAGCTGGAGACGGAGATTCCGGATGTGCCCACGCCCCTGGTGGTGGACGGATTGCTTTTCACCGCGGACACGGAAGGGCACGTGCACTGCCGCGACGCCGCCACCGGGGTGAAGGTATGGTCGGCCTCCTTGGAGATGGAGATCCAAGCGTCGCCGATCGTCTCCGCCGGGCGGATTTTTCTACTCGGCCAACCGGGGACCGTGGTCGTGCTGCGCGCCGCGCGTGCGCAGGAGGAGTTGGCGCGATTTGAGACCGGCGAGGAAGTGTACGCCACGCCGGCGATGGCGGACGGAAGTCTGTTTGTGCGCACGCGCAAGGCGCTCCTGCGCGTGGCCGCCGCGGACGCGGCGGGAAAGGAGGTGGCGCGTGCCAACTGAGGATCTGCGGTTCGTGGACGAGACGGTGCAGCGACTGGGCCGTCAGCGGGATGCGGTGATTCCCATCCTGCAGGCGCTGCAGGAG
>JADLFD010000644.1 GCA_020845805.1 Verrucomicrobiales bacterium
CGGAACCCGACCTGGAGGGAACCCTCGCCGCCAATCTCCGATTCCAGCATGCACGCCAGAAGGTCGCCGAGAACCACCGCCGCCTGCATCCGCAGGAGGCGAAGGTGAAAGTCACCATCCCGGCCCCCGAAGAAACCCAAAGCGTGGCCCAGATCCCGGGCATTCCGCTCGAGCAAGTGCTCGCCGATCTGGGGCTTCGACGTTTCCCTGGCCACCACACTCCGGTCCCGTGAAGCCGCGTCCGCAGAAGCTCATCCTCGAGTGCGCTCTCTCCCCCGGGGACATCACGGTGCTCACCGCGACGGTGCGCGACCTCCATCGGCTTTACCCGGGACGCTACGTGACGGATGTCCGCACCTCGTGCCCCGACCTGTGGCTGCACAATCCCTGGATCCAGCCGCTCTCGACCCAGGATCCCGAGGTGCTGCGGATCTCCTGCCACTATCCGCTGATCCACCGGGCCAACCTGGAGCCCTGGCATTTCCTGCACGGATTCATGCAGGACCTCGGCACGAAGCTGGGGCTCGAACTTTCTCCCACGGAGTTCCGGGGCGACCTGCACCTGAGCCCTGAGGAGCGGAGTCATAACCCGCTGCTCCCCAGCCCCGCGGCGTCGGGACGTCGTCGCTGGATCATCGCGGCCGGTGGCAAATATGACTTCACCATCAAGTGGTGGCACCGGCGCCGCTGGCAGGCGGTGGTCGATGCCCTGATCGACGAGATCGAGTTCATCCAGGTCGGCGAGACCGGCCACTATCATCCGCTCCTGAACCACGTGGTCGACCTGCGCGGCAAGACCTCCCTGCGCGATCTCGTGGTGCTCATTCATCATGCGGATGGCGTGCTCTGCCCGGTGACCAGCCTCATGCATCTCGCCGCCGCGGTGCCGCGTCCAGCCGATCGCCCCGCCCCCCTGCCCTGTGTGGTGGTGGCGGGCGGACGTGAAACTGCCCACTGGGAGGCCTATCCGACCCACCGGTTCCTGCACACGATCGGATTGCTTCCCTGCTGTGCCACCGGGGGTTGCTGGAAGGTGCGCTCGGTCGCGCTCGGCGACGGCCATGCCAACGACGACGCATCCAATCGCTGCGTCGATTTCGATGCCGCCGCCGGCCTGCCCCGCTGCATGGCCTCCATCACTCCAGAAACCGTCATCGCCGCCATCCGATCCTACCTTTCCACGCCAGGTTCCGTTCCACCCCCACCCTCGGACTCCCATGCCCATGAGCGACGACTATTGCCGAACGCCCGACACGAAATTGCCAAACTTGTGGCTGCCTCCGTGCCAGCCGCCTAACGACTACCCCCTCGCCAACCCCGCGCATCCGCCGCCCTCCTACGTCGGAGGACCCGTGGCGTTCCCCGTCCATGACGGCGGCGATACCCCGTCCTGCGACTTCCAGGATTTCGTCTGGGACGTGGTCTCGGCCATCGCGCGCATCAACTCCTCCCTGTTTGCCTACCGGAAGGGCGTGGCCCTCGGGGTCGCTCCGGAGGACGCGCGCGTGGCCTATACCAAGGCGTTGCAGAACTACGGCAACGTGTTCCGGAAATGGGAGCGCGAGGCGACTCACGAGAGCACCTGGATCCAGGCCAGCGTCTCGCACGATGGCTATGTCACCGATGTCTACGTGCGCAGCCGCGCTTTCTCCATCTACACGCCGGGTCAGTCCGAATCCCACAATTCCACCAACCCCCCGAAGCGCACCCCCTGATGCGGCCCACGGCGTCCCATCCTTACGCCCGCCCGAGAGGCAGACACGGCGTCCGCACCAGCCGTCGCGCCTTCGTCCGGACCCTCGTCCTCGCTCCCCTGGCTTGCGCCGCCGCAACCGGGGTCCGTGAGACCGCCGGTCCGGACCCGGACTCGGAGTCACTGTGTTTCGATCGGATGGGACGCATCTACGAAGCCATCCGTCGCTGGCAGCGGGCGCATGGCGGCGAAACACCATGGCCCGCCGAACTCTCCGTCCTGCAAACGGAAGGATTCCTCGAGGATCCCCGGGCCTGGAGCTGCCCGGTGGCGGACCAGACCGGGAACTACCGTTTTGCACCCGACGAACCCCACGTGATCTCGTTCCCCGAGGCCAATCGGCATTCGAACTACCAGTACGAGCTCGGCACCAGCCTGGTCGACTCGGGCCAGCTCGGAGAACTCCCGGACCTGACCACGCGCGACGCCAAGATGGCGCTCATGCGAACCGACCTGCGTGGATGGGTGCCGGTCGTCCGGTGCCGTGCCCACGGCACGGTGAGTTTGAACATTGGCGCGGACGGACGCCGCTACCGCAGCGGCCTGTACTGGGAGGAGCAGTTTAACGAACTCCGACCCGAGCCTTACACCATGCCGTGGATGGTTGCCCACCATCCCGGTTCGGCCGGGGACACCCACCTCCCACGCGCCGCCGCCCTCTCCGATCGCCACGTCGATCTGGGCCCGGCCGCCAATGCAAACCCGGATCTTCCCTGGATCGATGGCGTCCCCCAAGGCTCATCCCTGCTGCATTTCGTGACCGCCACCGAGGCTGGTGCCCGACTGGCACCCCTCCCCTTCGATGCGCGACGGCTGGTGCAGGTCACCGGCCGTCCGGTGGGATGGAACGCCTATATGGCGGGCGACGGATTCGCAACCGCCGCCTACCCCAGCCAATCGCGACCGATCCCGCTCTCGGGTGCCCGCGGCTCCGCCATGCATCTGCTTCAGGCGACCGCGTTTCGCGGCCGGCCCGGGGAGCACGTGGGCGATCTTGTCATCACCCTGCGCGGGGGCACGGACCTGGTGGTGCCCTTGCGCTATCGCGAGAACACCGACTGGTGGCGCTCCGAGACCCCTGCCCCGCAACTCCGCCCCGCGTGGTCGGGCACCGCGTTTCATTCGCCCTCCCTTTTCCGCTCCGAAATCCCCCAGCCGCAGCGCCTCGCGCAGAGCCTGAAACACGCGCCGTCCGGGGATCTCCGACTCCTGCGTGATCACCTCAGCGAACCCACGAGATCGGAACTCCTGCGCTGGGACGACACGTCCGCCCTGCCTTCGGCGTTGCGTGACCGGTTGCTCGACGACTTAAACGCCGCCTTCGCGGGCCCACTCGCAGCCTCCCCCCCAGAGCGCCGGGAAACGTTCCGCGCCAAACTCGACCGCCTGACACCGGAACTGGCTGCCCTCGACCCCCGATCCTCCGGCCCGGCGCATTTGTACATGGTGTCCGTCGAGCTCCCGGCGCAGGCGCGCACCGAGGGACTCGATTCCCTCCGTCTCCGAGCCAACACGAACTCCACCGCATCCCCCTTTCTCCTCGGCCTCACCCTCAACCCCGTTCCCTAACCGTCCACCACCCCATCCCATGCTGAAAACCATCTTTCACCAGGGTGACCCCTCGCGGCTGCCCGCCCTCTGTGCCGTCGGCGAATGCCTCGATCCCGACACCTCCCACTGCGAGAAATGTCACGCCACGGAAACCCATCCCCACACCCGCTGGTGGGCCACCGGAATCCTCATCCATCCGCGCGTGGTGCTGACCGCCGCGCATTCGCCGCGGTCGGATACCATCCTGGGAGACCGGGTGTTGCTTCCGAAGCTTGGGTCCGAAACGGAGGAGACCCCGAAAGGCAAAGCGCGGAAGCGCGCCGCCACGAATTCCTTTCCCGAACGCCTCCTGTGCGTCCAGCGCATCCACGACCACCCGAAGTCGAAACAGCACGGCTTCGACGCGCGCGTGCTGATCCTGATGCCCGTCGACGGGCTGGAGAAGGAGCTCGCGAAACGTCGGTGTGCGCTCACCGAATTCAATGGCGATTCCACGACGCGGTTTCACATCGACGGGTTCGAGAATCTCCATTCCTTCACCGAGGGCCGGCCGAAGCCCACCACCCGCTCCCGTCTCGCTTCGATGGCCAAGGACGCGCATCGGCCCGAGACGCACGGCCACGTGCTCGGTCATGAGTTTGTGATTACTCCGGAAGTGCTGCGGGATGGGGATCCCAGCGAGCCCTCCGCGGCGTTCGGAGACAGTGGTGCACCGGTATGGATCGACGACGATCACCCGGCGGCCCGGGTCGTGGGGATGTACGTACGCCGTTCCATCAATCGACCGGCCATGTCCAATCCCGACCTCGTCGTTCTGGCTTGGACCATGCTGCTGAAGGGCTGGGTGGAGGATGTGATGGATCGGTACGGACTGAAACTGTGACCCGGGCCCCTGGCGCGTTCCGTGCCCACCGACCCCCTCCCCTCCGTCACGGTGTGCGTGCTCTTCTTCGGAGATCACGCCCCGCTCGCGCATCAATTCCTCGAGGCATGGCGTCGGCACGGGAGCCGGCTCCCCCTGCGCATCGGGCTCAACGCCTGTTCGGCCGCGACCGTGGCACTGGTCGAGGAACACCTCGCCCAGTCGCCCGCCTCGACGGCGATTCGTTCGCCCGAGAACCTCGGGAAATCGGGCATGATGCGACGGCTGCTTCGTGAACCGCGCCCGCTCACGGAATGGGTGATCTGGTTCGATGATGACTCCTATCCGTTTCGAGCGGACTGGCTGATTTCCCTGGGCGTGGCCATCGCCGCCCAGCCCGACGTCGTGATGTTTGGGATTCCCGCCTCCATCCCCGCCGACGAGCGCTTGGTGCGTCTCATCACTTCCGCGCCGTGGTACCGCGGGCAACCCCTTCTCCCCCCCGAAACCCCCGGCGCCCTCGCGCGCGTGGAATTCATTCTCGGCGGTTTCTGGGCGTTGAAGACCGAGTGGATTGAGACCTTGGACTGGCCGGAGGCGCGCCTCATCCATTTCGAAGAGGACTATCTCCTCGGCGAAGCCATCCGTCAGCAGGGCGGTGCTTTCGACCGTTTCCATTCCGGCGTCCGCATCGACACCGCGCCACGCCGCGCGCCGCCAGATCTTCCGCGCCAATGCTCGTGAGGTCCGCCTGGACCGGGACCGCATCCTGTGTCCCTGCGGTCGGATGGATTGCGCCTGATGGCATCGAGAGCCGCCTCTCGACCCGCAACCAGACCCAGATCCATCCCCGACCTCACCATGAACCCCTCGCTGAACTCTTTCCCCGCGGAGCTTCACCGCCGTGTGCTGCTCCTCGTGCTCGCCGGCGCCATCACGGGCTGCACCGCACCGCACATCACCAGCCCCGGCTCCGCCACGGGAACGGTAGGTCAACCGTTCCAATACCAGATCACGGCCGACGGACGCCCCACCTCCTTCTCCGCCACGGTCCCGACTCATGTCGGACTCGATCTGGATACCACCACCGGGCTGCTTTCGGGGACGCCCACGATCGCCGGAGCCTTCCCGGTGCGTCTCGGCGCTGCCAACCGATTCGGCGAGGGAACCGCGCCGCTGGCCCTGACGATCGCTCCAGCGGAGACGGTGGATTCCCACGATGTCCTGCCCGGCAAGGAACTGCTGCTCACCGCCCCGGCGATCCTCGATTCAGCTCACGCGCGTGTGGGTGGCGCCTGGCATATCCGGCAGAGCCTGGCCCGCATCGCCGGACCCGGCGTGGACCTCGAATCATTTGCGGAGGCCTGGTTCTCGACCTGGGCGGTGAATACGCAGATCGACGGGGCCGATGAACGATTTGGCACGCGACCCTGGGTGGCCCAGGCCCTGCGTGAGGCCTGGCGCGAGAACCGCATCCAGCTCATCGCCATCGTCAATCGCCTCGACCTCGCCCAGTTCCCCGAGGGCGATGCCTCGCGCGAACCAACCTCCCTCGGCGAGGGCCGGTTCGTTTACGAGGCGCGCGACGCCGCGGGCAACGGACTCCCGCTCACGCTGATCTTCGAATACGCCCTGCCTCGCGAGGGCGGCATGCGGGAGTCTCTGGCGGCGTGGGCACGGCGCTGGCACGCCTTGGGGCGCTCCGCCCTGGGCCAGGCCAACAGCTTCCCCCAGGCGTTCTTCGACGAACTGCTCGACATCACCTCGCGGTTCTCAGCGCACGGCCAGCTGAATCAGATTCGTTCCAATGAGTTCCTCACCAACCCCGGCGGTCCGCAGCCCGATTGGGAGTTGCGCGAGTTCCATGCGCTGACCGGACCTTCCCGCCTGGCCCAGGTCCCCGTGGCCGTCACCCCGGCTTTTGACCTCCAGAACTCTCCTACCCTCGCCCAACTGATCCGCACTCAGGAGCGCGACATCCTGGCCGGAAAGAGCCTCGCCCTGAACGCCACGCAACAAGCCGCCGTTTCCCGGGTTCCCTTCAGCTTTCAATGGGAGGCACCCGGCGCCCCGGAACGGGCGAAATTCATCGCCTCGTTCAACTCCTGCAGCGGTTGCCACGCCGGAAACACCGGGACGACGTTTCAGCACCTCGGTGTCCGCGCACCGAGCGGCTCTCCGTTCATGACCCGGGCCATCCCGCTCGCCCAACCTCTGCCCCCGCTCACCAACTCGGTGCTGTCCCACCACGAAATGGCCATCCGCGCCCTGCTCCTCGCGCGTCACGCCGGTGATGAACGCCCCAGCTCCGGCTTGCGCGCCGCGACTTCTGCCCAGACGGTGGAGGATCTGATCCGGTCTCGCATGGGCCGACCGCACTGAATCCCGCGGCCCTTCACCCGAGGGGCGGAATGCCACCGCTCCTCGGGCGCGAGTCACCGATCGGCCAACCACCAGACACCTGTATGAAACAAAGAAAAGCCCCACCCTCGCCCTCACGTCGGGCAAAGCCGGTGCTCCCCAGCCTCAACGCCGCCATCCAGGGCGGTCGCACCGCGGCACGCGATGTTCTCGCCTTCCGGGCGCAACATCGACAGGCCGGTCTTCGCGCTATGAAAGCGCGCGCGACGCGGGCCACCCCCGCTGTGGAGGCCCTACGCATTCCCACACGGACGCGCACCATGCTCGCGGCGCGCGCCAGCGCCGGGGTCGTCATCGCCGAAGGCGACTCCTGGTTCGACTATCCCCTGCATGACGTGCTGCGACTGCTCGAAGATGACCATGCCTTCGACGTCGAGTCCGTGGCGCACAAGGGGGATTGCGTCGAGGACATGGCCCATGCCCCCGGTCAATTCGAGGAGTTCGCCCGGCGACTGGAGAAGCTGCTACGGGACGGCAAGGTCCCGCGCGCCATTCTCCTTTCCGGAGGCGGCAATGACATTGTCGGCGATGAATTCGCCATCCTCCTCAACCACGCCACCTCCTCGCTGCCCACCCTCAACGAGGACATCGTCCGTGGCGTGATCGACGTGCGACTGCGCGCCGCCTACGCCAGGCTGATCAGTGGCACCACCGAAATCGCTCGGTCGTACCTGGGACGCCCGATTCCCATCATCACCCACGGTTACGATTACCCGGTCCCGGATGGGCGCGGTTTTCTCGGGGGTTGGTGGGTGCTGCCCGGTCCCTGGTTGGAACCCGGGTTTCACCGCAAGGGCTACCTCGATCAGGCCCAGAACACGACCCTCGTCGGCGGTCTCATCGACCGCTTCAACGTCATGCTCGGCTCGCTCTGCGACCACCCCCAGTTCGCGCACGTCCACTACCTGGATCTACGCGGCACCCTGCGCCGCGACAGCCAGTACCGTAAGGATTGGGGCAACGAACTGCATCCCACCGCGCACGGGTTCGAACTGGTCACGAACAAGTTCGCCGACTGCCTTCGCGCCCTCTGAAGGCCTCTCCGGTGTTCGCACACGATGCACCGTGGCCGGGGTTGAGTCGTTCCCCGGGCCACGGCTCCCGGCCCACCTCCGGGCCCCTCACACCCACCGTCGCAACCAGGCCCAGGCTTCGGATTGCATCTCGGAGTTGAACTCATGCGGGGTGTCATACAAACGCGTGACGCAGTGGTCGGGCACCCCGGCCTTCGCGTAGCAGGCATGCAGCTTGTCGAAGCTCCGCTTCACTCCGTCCAGGTCGAACAGCCCGTCCTTCGCCCCGTTGATCACCAGCATCGGCGTCGGCATGGCGAGCGAGGCGACGTCCGGGTAGTCGAGATGCTGGTACAGTCCGGGCACCACCTTGGTGTGTCCGATGGTGTTTCGGACGTGCTTCCGCAGCTGCGCCGGGAACGAAGCCATCCACCCCACCACGACCGCCGCCCGAATGCGTTCATCCAACGCCGCCAGATGACAGGAGCGCAACCCACCCACCGACAGCCCGACGCACCCGATGCGCCGCGGATCGACGTCCGGCCGCGTGAGAAGGTAGTCCACGGTACGCACGTCGTCCCAGAACATGACCCCCGGCCAGGTGAACCCGGCGGCGTAGATCGTGCGGCCCACGAGCGCCTCCCCCTGGCCCGCGCGCGCGTTGAAGGCCTGAATCCGTTCGCGCGACAAGGTGGCGGTCCGTTCACGCCAGTCCGCGGGGTCCTCATCCAGCAGCATCCGGCGTGCGCCCCAGTAGAACATGTCGATCACCACCACGAGGTAGCCCTGCCGCACGAGTTCGGTGGCGATGGCGCGCCCGCCATAGTACTGACGGCGGAAGTCCGGGAGCACGGGGTTCTCGCCCGGGATCTCGACGATCTTCTCCTTGCCCCACAGGTAGAATCCCCCGTGATCGTGCAAGGCGACGAGGGCGGGTGCGGGTCCGGTGAGATTCTTCGGAACCAGCACGAAGGCCGGCACTACCACCCCGGGAGCGGTCTGGAAGCGAATCTCCTCGCGCACATGATCCCCGGCGTCGATGCGCTCCAACACCTCACCCTGCGGCGCGCACGGCGCCGGGGCATAGTGCAGCAGTTCGAGGAGTTTCCCGCGCGCGCGCTTCTTCCACCGCGTCAGCGATCGAAACCGGTCGTTCAGGTAGGACAAGGTAAACTCCCCGCTTACGGCCTGCGCCTGGATGAACGGAAAGAGCGAACCGACGTCGGAACCGGTGGCGACCGGAAGAACCGACGCCGCGCGGTCGGCTCCGGGTTCGGCTGCCGCCCTCAAGGCCCGCGGCATCGCGCCGCCCAGCAGCGTGCCAAGGCCGGCTGCCGCCCCGCTCCCAAGAAACCGGCGTCGCGAAGTCCCGCTGGAAGTCTGGCGCATGGATCGATTCATGATGGATCGCCGCGAGAGTCGCGAGCCAGCCGAGGCCGCCAAGCTCGAAACACCCTCGTTTCCGCGTGGGACCCGCGGTGGAGCGGACGGATTCTCGAGGCTCGGGCGCACGCGGGCGGGGGAGACGAAGGAACCCGCTTGAATCCGGCGCCGTGCGGAACGGCCGGTGTCACCTCGATTTCATGCGGCCAGGGCGATTTCCCACTTGCAGGAAGCAGGCCTAGTCGCCTGTATGAACATAACTCCGATCTGTGTTTCCTGGTTCGCGAGACCGCGCGCAGGCCCACCCCTCTGCGTCACGGGTTCAACCACCAGGATCGAAGGGAGATGCTGCGGACCATCCCGGGCCGAACCCAAATGAATGGGCCCGGGGAAATTGCGCAACCGGATCGGGAGTCCTGCCGTACCACACGAGAGCCATGAAGAAGCTGCGCGTCCTCGTGGTCGAAACCGACCGGCAATCCCCGGTGGCGGCACGGCTCGTTCGCGCTTTGGAGGAAACCGAGGCCTGTGATCAGGACCACGGTATCCAACGAGCCTCCACCTCCCACGTCGACCGCCTGGGGACCGCCGCCGTCCAGGGGGCACGCGAATGGTCTCCCCATATCATCGCCCTCTGCCTCTCGCCGCAGGCCACTGAGGAAGCCCGGGCCTTTCTCGGGAATAACGCCAGCCGCGGAACCGACACGCCGGTCCTCATCGCGGGCTGTTCCGTGGGTGCGGATCTCCTCTGCGACTTCGCGGACCGCGGCGCGGCGGATTTCGTCCTCGACCCTTTCCCGGTGGCGGACCTGACGGCGCGCCTGTTGCGGCTGGGTCGCGGCGCACGCGAGGTTCGGCCAGGCGCGGCCTCCGCGGATGCGCCGGAGCACCAGGCCCCCGGGCGCCACAACATGCTGGGCGCGGATCCGTCCTGGCTGCGCGAGATGGAGAAGATTCCGCAGTACGCGCAGTGCCACGCGAGTGTGCTCATCCTGGGCGAGACCGGCACCGGAAAGGAGCTGTGCGCGCGGGCCATCCATCAGCTGGGACCGCGCCGGTCCAAGCCCTTCGCCCCGCTGAACTGCGGCGCCATTCCCGCCGACCTGGTGGAGAACGAGCTTTTTGGCCATGCCCGGGGCGCGTTTACCAGTGCCACCTCCTCGAGCGCCGGCATCGTGCAATCCGCGGAGGGCGGTACGCTCTTCCTCGACGAGGTCGATGCGCTCCCCCCGTCGACCCAGATCAAACTCCTTCGCTTCCTGCAGTTCCGTGAGTACCGACCGGTCGGATCGGCGGCGCTCCAGCACGCGGACGTGCGCGTCGTGGCCGCCTGCAACTCGAACCTGGCCGAGGCCGTGCAGCATTCCCGGGTCCGGGCCGATCTGTTCTACCGCCTCAACGTGCTTCGGCTGCGCCTCCCGCCGCTGCGCGATCGGGTGGGTGATCTCCCAGTCCTGGTGGCTCACTTTCTCCAGCACTACGCCGCCGAGCATGGCAAGACCCTCTCCGGACTCACCGACGCCGCCCGTCGAAAGCTCAGCCTGCACGCCTGGCCCGGAAACGTGCGGGAACTCGAAAACGTCATCGAACGCGCCGTCCTGATCGCGCAGGGATGCCAGATCGAGGCCCACGACCTTTCCCTGGGCGAATCCGAGGTCGTCCACTCGGAGCCAGGCTCCTTCAAGGCCGAGAAGGCGCGCGCCATCGAACACTTCGAGCAATCCTATCTCCGCCAGATGCTCGTGGCCTGCGACGGCAACATCAGTCGCGCCGCGCGGGCCGCGCAGAAGAACCGGCGCGCGTTCTGGGAATTGCTGCGCAAGCACCGCCTGCGGATCCAACCCGTGAACTTCCCGGCCCCGGCCCCTTCCCACCCGGAGTCGCAGCTCTAGGAACCCGCCCCCCGCACTGCCGCGGGACACTTCCTTCGAGGGCGCGACGCCCAACGCATCGCGGCTTCTCCTCAGACTGTTCGAAGTCTGCGCCCACGCGCTTCGCTTCCCCTGCGCTTGCTCCCGGCGGAGGTCGTACCGCGTGGTTGGCCCCGTCCCTCCCCTGCATTCGATCACTCGGCCTCGGATAATCGTCCGTCCTGACTAGGACAAATCCGTCCGAGCCCCTGACGCACAGCCCGTGAGGCGATCACGTGGATGGCGGGCGCGGGTGCAGGACGATTTTGTCCAGGGCCATCCGCCTCGGCCAGGGGTGCAGAGCTCCCCCCGCGAGGGCTGGCGCAGAGAATTCCTCAAAGAAAGCAGGCCCATCGCCTCGGAGCGGCCCTAGGCGATCCACGAATTCCGAACCCACTAGATCGTGGCACGGCGGATGCAGAGACAGGTCAACCATGGGCTCCCGCCGTGAGGCATTCCTCGCTCAACCCCGACGCGCGTTCCCATCCGATCGCCCGCGCGATACTCGGGTATCTGGATTCGTTTCCCGAGGCGCAGGATACCGCGCGCGGCATATCGGACTGGTGGCTTCCGCATGC
>JADLFD010000645.1 GCA_020845805.1 Verrucomicrobiales bacterium
TCCCTCCAACCCGCACGGGCCACGGCCTCCCCGCTGGGTGCGGCGGCCTCCCTGCCCACCGAGCTAGATTGGCGAACGGGCGTCCGGCTCAGTCTGCTGTCCACGAACTGGCAGGCACTGTACCTCGTGGGCGATCAGCCGGTGCTCGCGCAACGTCGCTGGGGCGCTGGCGAACTTTGCATGACCACCGACGCGTATCCCTTCAGCAACGAAGGCATGGTCAAGGATCGGCACCCCGGACTTCTCGCGTGGTTTCTGGGGGAACGACGCATCGTCGCCTTCGAAGAAACTCACCTGGGCACCGAACGCTCCGGCGGCGTGGCGGTGCTCGCGCGGCACTACCGCCTGCATGGATTCCTGGTGGGCGCCCTGCTCGTTCTCGGCCTGGCGGTGCTGCGCGCACAATGGCCCTTGGTGCCGCGCACCAGAACCGGCAACACGGAAGATGAGGTGGCTGGACTCGCGTCGGACGCCGGCCTGGCTTCCCTGGTGCAACGCGCCATCCCGAGTGAGGAACTTCCTCGGCTCGCGTTGGAGGAGTGGACGCGCAGCGTGGGGAATCATCACCCCGGCTGGACGCCGCTCCTCGGCCAGTTGGCCCAGCAGGTGCAGCAAGATGCCGCGCGGGGCAGCCACCACCGGGACGCGGTGGGCACTCTCGTGGCCATGACCGAACTCGTTCGATCCTCGCGCGCGACGCGCCAAGCCACCGCCGCCAGCCCTCTCGATCTGCCCCGACCATGAACACGCCCCCTCCCCCCGATCTCCCCCGGCTCCAATCCTGCCTCCACGCCGCGCGCACCGAAATCGCACGCGTCATGGTCGGACAATCCGACGCCGTCGACCTGGCGCTGATCGTCATCCTGTCCGGACAACATGCGCTGGTCGAAGGCGTGCCCGGGCTCGGCAAGACCCTCCTCGTCCGCACCCTGGCCCAGGTGCTGGGCTGCGACTTCCATCGCATCCAGTTCACGCCCGACCTGATGCCGGCGGACATCACGGGCACCAATGTCTTCAACCTTCAGCGCCATGAATTCACGCTCGTGCGCGGGCCGGTCTTCACGCGGTTCCTCCTCGCCGACGAAATCAACCGGGCGCCGGCCAAGACGCAATCCGCGCTGCTCCAGGCCATGCAGGAACGCCAGGTGACCATCGATCGCGAGACGCATGCGCTACCCCCGGAGTTCACCGTGTTCGCCACGCAGAACCCGGTGGAGTACGAGGGAACGTACCCGCTGCCCGAAGCGCAGCGCGACCGATTCATGCTCAAGCTGGTGATGGATTATCCGCAGCGTCCCGAGGAACTCGATCTCGCGCGCCGGTTCCTGGGCCGCGACGCACCCGAGACCATCCTGGCCCAACAACCCCTTCAACCCGCCCTGACCCTCGGCGAACTGCCCGCCCTGCGCAGCGCGCTGGAGTCCGTGGTGGTACGTGAGGAGCTACTGGCCTACATCGTGGACCTGGTGCGCGCCACTCGGACCCATGACGCGATCCTCGTCGGGGCCGGGCCGCGCGCCACGCAGTCGATGCTCCTGGGCTGCCGCGCCCGGGCCGTGTTGGAGGGTCGCGATTTCGTGACGCCCGATGACGCCCGCGCCCTGGCGGTTCCCGTCCTGGCTCATCGGCTCAACCTGCGTCCGGAAGTGGAAATCGAAGGACTATCCGTGGGGGAAGTGGTCCAGGGCATCCTCAAGCAGGTGGCCGTTCCGCGCTGATTCCAACGCCCCGTTGTGCGCTCCGCCGCTCCATCTCCTGATCTGGCCGACCTCCCGTCGCGTCGGTCTCCGGCGCTCTCACCGAAATCGGTGAAGGCAGAGGCAGAGCGCGCACCAGGTTTCCACGCTGTCCCGTCACCCAGCCTCATCGCGCTCACCGCGGCGCTCGCAACCCCGGCGTTGGGAATCGCTTTTGCGCTGCCTGAACATGCCCTTCTCCCAGGAATCGTCGTGGCGCTGATGGTGGCGCTCAGTCTTCTCGACCTGATGCGATCGCGCGCTCCGATGCGCCGGCTTCGCGCGGCGATTGAGGGTTCCCCGCGGTTGACGCTCGGCAAGCCGGGCATCGTGGCGCTCCAGCTCAGCGGACTTCCCGCCGCGGCACGGCAGGTCCGGATCGGAATCGCGTGGCCATCCTCGAGCCTCGCGGCCGAGGAGCAATTGGACGTGACACTTCCCTCCGAAGCGCCCCAGGTGAGGATCGACTGGCCCTGCCAGGCGCTCCAGCGCGGTGTGGTCGAGATCAAGGAATGCCATGTGGAACTGGCTTCTCCTTTCCGACTCTGGGCCGCGCGCGCCAGCGTCCCCGTGGGCGGGGTCGAGCGGGTGTACCCCGACCTGCTCCGCGACCGCCACCGCCTGGCCGCGCTCTTTCTTCCGCACGCCTCATCCGGATGGCGCCCGGAACGCATGCTCGGCCAGGGACGCGAGTTCGAGCAATTGCGGGACTACGTCGCCGGGGACGGCTGGGATGAGATCCATTGGAAGGCCACCGCCAAACGCGGACGACCGATCACCAAGCTGTTCCAACTCGAGCGCACCCAGGAGATCTATGTTCTGCTCGACACCTCCCGCCTCAGCGCGCGGCCGGCGGGCCAGCTGTCGGATGTCACCTCGGAACTCGAGTATCGTCTCAACGCGGCGCTGATCCTCGGCCTCGCCGCCCAGCGGCAGGGGGATCGCTTTGGCTTTGTCGCCTTCGGCAGCCGCACCCAGGTCTTCTTGCGCGCCGCCACGGGAACGGCGCATTTCCATCGCTGCCAGGATGCCTTGCACGCGGTGAGTTCGGAGCCCGCGAGTCCCGACTTCGGGGAACTGGTGTCCACCCTGCGCCAGCGGTTGCACCGGCGTGCACTGCTGGTGGTGCTCACCGCATTGGACGATCCCCTGGTGGCCGAGGAGTTCGAACGCGCCATGCGGTTGATCGCACGCCAGCACCTGATCCTGGTCCACCAGATCGCGCCCGCCGACCTCGCGCCCATCCTGCACGGCCCGCCGCCCGCCTCGGTCCGGGACGTGGGCCGAGGTTTGGCTGCTCATTTCCGCTGGAAAACCCTGCGCGGCGTGGCTTCGCGCCTGCAACGCCTCGGCGCCACGTTCGCCGTGGTGCCGGCCAGCGAACTCGCCACCACCACCGTGTCGCGTTACCTCCAGGTCAAACGACAGCAGCGACTCTGACATGATCCTCGACCTCCAACGTTTCGTGGCCGAGGAGCGCCCCTACTGGAACGAGCTCGAACGTCTGCTGGCGCGCATGGACTCCCGCCTGCGCACGCGTCTGACGTTGGAGGAAGCCCAGCGCTTTCATTACCTCTTCGAGCGCACGGCTTCCGATCTGGGACGTTTCACCACCTTCTCCACCGATCCCGAACTTCGCGCGTACCTCGAGGCGCTCGTGGCGCGGGCCTACGGTGAAATGCATGCCAGCCAGGCGGCCGTGCGTCCGCGCGGCCTCGCTCACTGGCTGCGCCGCACGTTTCCGCGCACCTTCCGTCGTCACGCCTGGGCCTTCGCGCTTTCGGTGGCCCTCACGCTCGCCGGCGCCTTGTTCGGCGGGCTCAGCTTGGCCCTCGACCCCGCCGCCAAATCGGTGCTCATGCCCTTCCCGCATCTCCTTCAGGACCCCCGCGTGCGCGTGGCGGCCGAGGAGGCCGGACGCAACCACGCGGATGCCGGAGCCCAGGCCACGTTCTCCACCACGCTGATGACGCACAACACGCGCGTCGCCACCCTCTCCGTCTCGCTGGGCATGACCTGGGGCATCGGGACCTCGGTCCTCCTCCTCTACAACGGCATCGTGCTGGGCGCCGTGACCACCGACTACCTGCTCGCCGGACAGGCCCGCTTCCTTGCGGGTTGGCTGCTGCCCCACGGCTCGGTCGAGATCCCGGCCTTTCTCATCGCCGGCCAGGCCGGCCTCATGCTGGGCGCCGCGCTGCTTGGCCGACAGAGCCGCCGGCCGCTCGCCGAACGTTTGCGCGCCATCGTTCCCGACGTGGTCACCCTGGTTGCCGGGGTCGCCCTCCTCCTGGTCTGGGCCGGGTTCATTGAAGCGTTCCTTTCGCAGCACCATCAGCCCGCCATTCCTTACGCCGCCAAGACCGCCTTCGGACTGGTCCAGGGCGCGTTGCTCACCGCCTACCTGTTGCGATCGGGAAGGACCCGTGATTCAGGCACTCGGGACTCACCGACCTCCCCATGATCCCGACTCCGCAGGCGCTTCACATCCGCACGCCCGACGGCATTGAGTTCTCGATGCCGCTGGCCGGGATCACCTCGCGCAGCCTGGCCTGGGTGATCGACGCCGCCTTCACCCTCGTGCTGTCGACCGGTCTGGCGGTGTTGATCTCGGTCTTCGCCCTGGCCACTCCCGCACTGGCGCAGGCGCTGGGGATCCTGGCCTTCTTCCTTCTGCAGGTCGGCTACGGCATGGCGTTTGAGCTGTTCTGGCGCGGTCAGACCCCCGGCAAACGCGCCCTGGGATTGCGCGTGGCCGACGCTCAGGGTCTGCGCCTGACCCCTTCCCAGGTGGTGCTCCGCAATCTCCTGCGCCCGGTTGATTCCCTGCCCATCGCCTACCTCGTGGGTGGCCTGGCGATTCTCGGGAGTCGCCACGCACAACGCCTCGGGGACCTGGCGGCTGGAACGGTCGTGACCCGCGCGCAACGGCCCTTCCCGCTCGCTTACGCCACCGTAGCGGACACCGGACCCAATTCGCTGCGCGCCTTTCCGCATCTGGCCGCTCGCCTGCGCCAACGTGTCCCCCCCACCGAAGCCGCCGCCGCGCTGGCGGCTCTGGTGCGTCGGGACCGGCTGACGCCAGCCGCGCGGTTGGATCTCTTCGAGGCGATGGCGATGCATTTCCGATCCCTCGTCCCGTTTCCCCCGGAGGCGGTCGAGAGCCTGACCGACGAGGCCTATGTCCGCGCCGTAGTGGATCTCCTGCACCGCCCCACGCTGACGGGGAGCGGGGCGCAGGCCTTCCCCCGGAGTGGTCCCGGCCCTTCGGAACCGACCGAACCTGCGGCTCCATCATCATGAGCTCCATCAGCTGTTACCAACCCTTGGGCGCGGTCGAGATTCGCCCGGTCACCGGCCTGGCCGATCTGCAGCGCATTGCGGATCTCGCGCAGGTCACCTGGCGCAGTGCCTTCCGCGACGTCATCTCGACGGCCCAGATCGATTACATGCTGCGCCTGCGCTATTCCAACGAGGCGCTGGCCGCCAGCCTCGCCTCGGGAATCCCGGCGTACTTGCTGCTGCTCGTCGATGGCGATCCCTGTGCGTTCGCAGCGCATCGTCCGGCTCCCCAAACGAACGAACTTCAACTCCAGCAGTTGTATGTGCACCCGGAATGGCAGCGACGTGGACTGGGTTCCAGGCTGATCGACTTCGTCACCGACCTGGCGCGCAAGCGTGGGTGCACGCACCTGATCCTGACGGTGAACCGCCTCAATCGTGACGCCCAGGAAGTCTACCAGCGCCGCGGATTCACGATCCGCGAATCCGTGGTCATGGACATCGGAAACGGATTTGTGATGAACGACTTCGTCATGGCCAAGAAGCTCAGCGACTAAGGCAGGCCAGGGAGTTTCCACAGATTTCCCAGAGGGACACAGACCGGAATCCCCGATCCCTTTTTCCCTCTATCTGTGGCCCTCGGTGCGCTCTGTGGATCCTGCCCGCTGCGGACTGGAATCTCACCCAGCGCCCTTCCCTGATCCTGCCAGCAGCTGGAGCGCCGAACCGCTCTGAGCAAGGCCTGACATCTCTCGCCGCGGGCACCGGGCATGGCGCTGACGCAAGGGCTTGCCGACCATGGCGGAACTGCTTTGTGGCGCACGTCGGTGTGCATTCCGAACGGGCGCTGCACCAGCCGACCACTCCAGGCTTAGCCCGGCAGGCGTCCATCCAGCCATCCCGCCAGCGAGTGCCACTCGCCGCCGGGCAGCGCGGAATCCCCGCGATCGAAGCGCAGTTGATACGCCAGCCAGCCAAAGGCGATGGCCGGACGCAGATCGAGGTCCAGCTCGTTGCTGACCATCAGCACCTCGGATGGCAGGATCCCTCGCGCGCGGAGCCGGGCGGAGAGCAGGCGGAAGACATGAGGGTCCGGTTTGGCAAAGCCGTGGCGATAGGACCAGAACGCGACGTCCTCCTGGAAGACATCCGCGCCGAGACCGACGGCGGACAAGGCTTCGTCCAACTCACGGACGGTATACGGCTGGGAGTTGGCGGCGATGCCGAGGACCACCCCGGAGGTGAGCAGCAGGCGGAGCACCGATCCGGAGCCAGCCATGAGCGCGGTGGTGCGCGCCAGACGCGCCTGGGCCACCTCGAAACCGCGGCGCGCATCGCGGGGCAACGTCCGAAACTCCGGGGCCACCTCATTGAGCACCTCGGGCCAGTAGACCTCCGGATACTGAATGCCGCAGGCAGCAGCCCGGGCTTTCTCCCGCGCGACCGACGCCTGCACTTCCACGTCGAAAGTCTCGAGATCCAGGCGCGGACGCCGCCCCAGGCTGTTCTCCCACAGCCAGCGCCAGCGCGCGGCGGCGTCCCCCGGTGGAGGGCCGACGTGCAACAGCGTGCCGTAGACGTTGAAAATAACCGCGCGGATCCTCATGAGCTTGCCAAGGAGGGACTTCGGTCGGCCAACCCTCGCAACTCAGGCGTCAGGTGGGAAGCCCGATGTCACCCGGCTGGCGACAGCTCCCTCAGGACTCCGCTACATAGACGTTCTTGAGTTCGGTGTAGCCTTCCATGGCGGCCATGCCGAGGTCGCGACCGAGGCCGCTCTGCTTGAACCCACCAAAAGGCGCTTCGACATGAACGCTGCTATGGCTGTTGATGCTCAGCACCCCGCTTTGGACCGCGCGCGCGACGCGCAGGGCGCGGTTCAGATTCAGGGTCCACACCGAGCCGCTCAGTCCGTAGGGCGAATCATTCACGGAGCGGAGCATCTCGGCCTCATCGTCGAACGGTGTGATGGCCACGACGGGACCGAAGATTTCTTCGCGCCAGCACCGGTGCTGCGGCTGGACCTCCAGGAGCACCGCAGGCTCCAGATAGAACCCGCGTCCGGCCGGCCGGGCGCCGCCGCAGACGACGCGCGCACCTTCGCGACGCGCCTCCGCGAGGTAGGATTCCACCGTGTCCCGCTGCGACTGGCTGGCCAGCGGGCCGAGTTGAGTCGCGTCCTTCGCGGGATCGCCCACGATCAGTTTGCGCGTGGCGGCCACGAAACGCTCTACGAACGGTTCGAACACACTTCGTTCCACGAACATCCGGCTGCGTGCGCAGCAATCCTGGCCGGTGTTGGCGAACACGCTCATCGGCGACACGTCGGCCGCGCGCTGCCAGTCGGCGTCGGCAAACACGATGTTCGGAGATTTTCCGCCGAGTTCGAGTGACACGCGCTTCAGATCGCGCGCGCTGAGTTCCATGATGCGGCGCCCGATCTCAGTCGAGCCGGTGAAGGACACCTTGCGGATGCGCGGGTGCGTGACGAGCGCGTCCCCGATGGCGCCACCGCTGCCTGGGAGGACCTGCAACACACCGGCGGGCAGTCCGGCGGCATGCGCCAGTTCGCCCA
>JADLFD010000646.1 GCA_020845805.1 Verrucomicrobiales bacterium
AGAACAAGGGGGGATTCAGCATGGCGCAGGTGAAGGAGCTGTTTCGCGTGCGCCGCTTCTGGGTGGTGTGCGGACTCAGCTTCACGCTCACGCTGCTGCGCGAGACTTTCAACACCTGGACGGTCGATTTCTTCCGCACGCAATGGCCGGATGTGCTGACCACCCGGGGCGCGGCCTTTCTCTCCACCACCTTTGATGTTTCCGGTGCGGTGGGGATCCTGCTGCTCGGATGGGTGTTTGGGCGGGTCCAGCCACGGCTCCGTCAGGTCCTGTTGTTTGCGATTCTTGCCCTGCTCGGGGTCGCGTTGTACGCCCTGCCGGTGGTGGCTCGCGAAGGGTTGGCGATCGGGACCGTCACCGTGGGGGTGGTCGGTTTTCTGACGTACGGTCCCTACAGTCTGCTGGCGGGCGTGCTGGCGCTGGAGATCAAGGGACGAGCGTATGTGGCCACGGTGGCGGGGTTGGTGGACGGCGCGGGCTATGTGGCGGCGGCGCTGGCCGGGAAGCAGTTCGGAGTGCTTCTGGATCGCGGCGGGTACGCGCTCGCGTTTCCCTGTCTGGCGGTGCTCGCGATTATCTCGGCGGTGTTGTGCCTGTTCCTCTATCCCAAGGGACAGGCGACCGCCGCCCTGGAGAGCTGACGTTCTGTGCCATCCCGCGCGGGCGGCCGCGGGTGCGGCCCCACTCCGCTCCGCTCCGCTCGTTTCAGCACCTCTCGGCTCAGCCCAGCATCATCATGCCGCGGATGAGCAGCGTGGCGATGGTGATCAGCGTGAGGACGCCGGCTGGCATCAGTTTGCGTGTCTTTTGGAAGCGCTTCGCGAAGACCACGACCAGGATGGTGAGGAGAATGTCACCGGCGAACGGCGTGCCAAAAACGCCCAGGGCGGCCGCCACCAGCAGCGCGCCGAAGACCAGGGACATGACCAGGGAGACGGTGCTCTTCGCTTTGACGTAGCCGTAGAGGCCGCCGGCGACGAGGACGACGACGTAGATCCAAAGGAGAATCTCGGGTTTCATGGAGGGCCTGCGAGCGAGGCTGAGTCAGCCGGCCTGCACGTCCAAGCTCAGAATCTCTCCGGGGTCGCACTCCACCACGACCTCCATCGGACGGCAGCAGACGTCGCAATCGGTGACCAGGCGTTGGGAACCCTGCGACGTGTCGATGGACAGCGTGCAGGTTTCGCCGCACCAGGGGCATTGGATTTCGGCGCACACTTCCATGGCACGTCAGGATCGGGCACCCGGCTACGGCTAGCCACCCACCTGGCGGAGCGTGGCCAGGGCGTCCTGGCGCACGGCCTCCAGGTCGGAGGGTGCACGTACCTGGGCGTAGCGGGCGTGATTGCAGGATTGGAAGAGCCGGTGAAGCGATTGGAGAGTGGCTTCGTCCACACCACGAGGGCGCAGTACGGATTCCAGATCCCCTTCGGTGATGGACGCGGGGGGGAGATCGGCTCGCAGCGCGACACTCTCCTGGAGGACGCGGAAGAGTTGGGTGAAGAAACGATCCCCGTCTCCGGCCTGGGCCACCGCGGCCAGGGATTCAAGTCCAGTGCGAATGCTGCGCTGCAGGGCGCGGCGGCGGTGGGTTTCCGGGTCCGCCCCAAACCGGCGGCGGGCCGAACCGAGGGCGCGCCAGGCGAGCCAGGCCAGCCACGGTGCGGCGGCCAGGGCGAGCAGCAGTCGGTGCTGGGGATCCTCGGCGCGCGGCGGAGTCCAATGGCCGAGCTGATGTCGCAGCGGCGCCAGCTCAGGAGCAGTTTCCTCGGCGGGCGGTGCGGCGGCGGTAGTCCCCGCCGGCAGGGGGATGGGCGGTGAGGCGGCGCCGGGAGCCACCGTGAGGGCGATGGGGCGAGTGCGGAGAACCCGGTAGGATTGGGAGGCCGGAGAGAAGAAGCTGAAGTTGAGGGCGGGCAACTCGGTGATCGACGACGACTCCGGCGTGACCACTTGCTCAAACCGCTTGGTGCCAGTGATGCCCAGAGGATCCTCGGTGGCAAACGTGGGGTTGGGCGGATAGATGCGGAACCCTTTCCACTCCGGGGGCTCGTTCCACTGGACCGAGTCGAAGTTGCCTTTGCCACTCACCTCGATGCGGACGGTGAGGGGATCCCCGGCGCGCGCGTTGGTGGGCGTCACGCTCAGTTGGATCTCGAAATCTCCCACGGCTCCCGCGAATCCATTGGGGACGCGCTCCCGGGGCAGCGGCAGCACGGTGACGCGCGCGGGCGGAGTCGAGAGGGTCAGTCGCTTCGTCTCGCGCAGTCCGAAAAATGTTTCCTCGAAGAAATCCGCGGGCCCTCCGCCGCGGCGCGACAGTTGGACATCGAGAATGCAATTGGCGGCCTGGATTTCCAGGGCGCCACTGCGCGCGGCGGTGACCGGTTGGAGGAAGCGCGCGCGCGAATAGATCCGGTTGTTGGTGCGGATATTACCTTCCTGCCCGCCGTCCTGGAGCTTGCCGACGGTGAAGCCGTCCGCCTGGAGCACAGGAACTTGTTTGAGATTGCCCCCCAGGGCGTAGAGATGGATCTCGCTGACGAAGGTTTCGCCCACGTACACCGGTCGCTCGGGGAGTTGGAGACGCAGGAAGGCCACCTGGTCGAGCCCGTCCTGGCGCGCCGCGGCGGGATCGTTCGGTTGGGTGACCCGCAGGGTGAGGGTGTCGGAGCGGACATTCTGATTCCCCACCACGGCCTGAACCGGGCCGAGGGTGTAGGTACCGACGCGAGTGGCGGTGACCGTGTAGACACTCTCGGAGGATGCGTTCTGACGCCCATTCGCGAAGGAATAACTCATGTTGCTGCCGATGCGCGTGAAGCGCAGGCCCGGGACGTCGGGAATCTGGGGTTGCTCCTGGCCGTTGCCCCCTTCAATGACGACGCGGAAGGAGGCGTTATCCCCAAGCGCAATGATCTCGCGGTCGATCCCCAGGCGGATCGAGGCGGCGTGCACGGGGGCCTGGGTCAGGCCCAGCAGCGCGAGGAGGAATACCCAGGGCAGCGACCAGGGCCACTGGCGCAGGGAGGGGAGGGCGGAGGGGGGGCAGTCCATGGTCACCAGTCTTTCGTGACGCGGGCGCGGGCGCGGCGCTTTTCGAGCGGCACCGGGCGCTCTTCTCCCTTGGCGGTATCGAGCAGACGAAGTGCCTGCTGGGGCGACATTTGACCGGGAGGCGCCTCGGCGCCGGGATCGGCTGCGCCGGTTTCGCCCTGGCTTCCCTGGCCCTGATCCGGCGCCGATGGCTTTTGCGCCTGCTCGCCGTCCTTGGGGGAACCCGAGTTCTGGTCCTTTTGCGGGTCCTGGTTTCCTGACTCCGGGGCCTGACTTTCGGAATCCTTGGGCTCCGACTGCTGAGGGTCGGAGGGCTGGTTATCCTGGGAGTCCTG
>JADLFD010000647.1 GCA_020845805.1 Verrucomicrobiales bacterium
GACACCCTGAATCATTCGGTCAACCTAGGGTGGTCCACCACCTACCAGAACTGGTCCTTCCGCGCCTTCCACGCCACCAGCATCTCCAAGGATCCCCTGGTGGAAACCGGCCGCCAAACCGAGCAGACCACCCACTCCACCAGCGCCGGCGCCACCCTCGACATGGCCTCGCGCGGTTCCTGGGACACCTCCATCAGCCAGACGTTCCGCTTCACCGACATCGCCAACGACGTGACCTCGTGGGGCTGGCAGAACGCCTACGACATCCCCTTTCGCGAGAAGTTGCGCCTCGGCGTGGGGCTCGACCTGGGCTACGACGCCATCGACCCCGGCACCGACATGATGGACCAGCGCCTGACCGCACGCGCCAATGGTACCCTCGGCGACAAGATCGGTTACTCGCTCAGCGCCGGGGCCAGCTTCCGCGAGTTCGTCGACTCCGACGCGTCCACGGCCATCTCCCCGGTCGTCTCCTTCAACTTGTCGTACGACCTGCTCGAACGCACTCGCTTCACCGCCGGCGTCAATCACGAGGCCAGCAGCTCCTACTTCTCCGATCAGTACACCCAGAACACCTCCTTCCAGGGCTCCGTCAGCCAGGGGCTCACGGAACGCTGGTCGGTCTCCGCCAGCGGCGGGTATCGCATCTCCGACTACGAGAGCACGGTCCTCGACACCGGCACGCAACGCGAAGATTCCACTCTCTTCGCCCGCGTCGCGGTCAGTGCACGCGTGCTCAATCGCCTCTCCGCCACCGTGTCCTACTCGTTCCGAAGCAACTCCTCCGACCAAAACGATTTCGGTTTCGACAGCAACCAGGTCGGGCTCACGGTGAACTGGTCTTTGTGACCAGCACCACGCTCCCGATCCGGCCTTCCCCCCGCCGCCGAACTCCAGCCCCCCTGCAAGGGAGGGAGTCCGGAGGCGGGGATCGCTATCCCGCGCGCCACCTGCAGGTTCGCGCAGCGGATCCAACTACGGTTTTCCCTCACGCCTCCGATAAAACTCTGGTCACGACGCTCGCGACGGTCGCTTCCCTAACTACTCCATGAAATACGCCGCAATCATCGGTCTCGGCTACGTCGGTCTCCCCCTGTCCATTCAGTTCTCGCGCTGCGGTCTGAAGGTCCTCGGGCTCGACATCGACCGCAACAAGGTCGACGCCATCAATAACGGGCGCTCGTACATCCACCATATCCCCGCCTCGGCCATCACCGAACAAGTCCAGGCCGGACGACTCTCCGCCAGCTCGGACTTCTCCCGCGCCGGTGAGGTTGACGCGATCGTCATCTGCGTCCCCACCCCGCTGAACAAAAACCGGGAACCGGACATCTCCTACATCCTCAGCACCGCGCAAAGCATCGCGCCGCACCTCAAGCGCGGTCAGCTCATCGTACTCGAATCCACCACCTACCCCGGCACCACGGATGAGGACCTGCGCGCGGTCCTGGAAAAGGGTTCCCGCCTCAAAGCCGGCGTCGATTTCCATCTCGCGTTCTCCCCCGAACGCGAGGATCCCGGCAACCCGCAGAGCCGCGTCGCCGAAGTCCCCAAGGTGGTCGGCGGACTCACCCCCGCCTGCCTCGAACGCGCCCAGGCGCTCTATTCCAAGGCGGTCAAAACCCTCGTGCCCGTCTCCTCCTGCCGCGCCGCCGAAGCCACCAAGCTCCTCGAAAACATCTTCCGCGGCGTCAACATCGCCCTGGTCAACGAACTCAAGGTGGTCTACGCCGCCATGGGCATCGATGTCTGGGAAGTCATCAATGCCGCCAAAACCAAACCCTTTGGGTTCATGGCCTTCTACCCGGGCCCCGGCCTCGGCGGCCATTGTATCCCCATCGATCCCTTCTACCTGACCTGGAAGGCGCGCGAATTCGGACAATCCACGCGCTTCATCGAGCTCGCGGGCGAGATCAATACCGCCATGCCGGAATACGTGATCTCCAACGTGGTCGAAGCCCTCAATACCCAGCGCAAGGCGGTCAACGGTTCCAAAGTCCTCATCCTCGGTCTGGCCTACAAAGCCAACGTCGACGACGAACGCGAATCGCCCTCCTACGTGCTCATGGAACGCCTCAAAGCACGCGGCGCCACCGTCGCCTACTACGATCCCTATGTCCCGATCGTGCGCCCCACGCGTGAGCACGCCCAGTGGACCGGGACTCGCTCCATCTCCTGGGACCAGAACTCGGTCGCCGGCTTCGATTGCGTGGTCATCGCCACCGCCCATGCCTGCGTCGACTACCGGCAACTCGCCTCCTGGGCCCCGCTGATCATCGATACGCGCAACGCCATGACCAGCATTGCCACCAAGCCCGGCCAGGTCTGGAAAGCGTAGTCGCCAGGGCTGCCGCCGGCCCCTCCCATCCCTGCCCCGCTCCGTCGCGCGCGCCGCCACCGCGGCCGCGCTCCCTGCCCCGACCGCGCCCCGTCGCGCCATGAAATACCTCGTCACCGGAGCGGCCGGTTTCATCGGGTTCCATGTCGCCCGTCGCCTGCTCGATCGCGGCGACGAGGTCGTGGGTGTCGACAACCTCAACGACTATTACGA
>JADLFD010000648.1 GCA_020845805.1 Verrucomicrobiales bacterium
GCGTTCGCCGCCACGACGGGCGATGCGCGCGCCGCGGACGAATCTCTCATCCATTTCGCGCGATACCTGCGGCATTCGTTCACCCCGGGCGTGATGCCGCCCAAGTCCGAATCCACCCGGCCATCCAAGGGGCTCGCCCCCCTCATGATCGCCATCGTGACCGCTCAGGAAGTGCGCGCCTGCCTGGGCGACGTGGAAGTGGGCGGGCGCACCTGCACCGAATGGATCGACGCCTGCATCCACGAAGTCGAGCGCGACTTTCTCCAGCCGGAACACGAGGCCCTGCTCGAGTTGGTGGCGCCGGATGGCGGGTGGATCGACCACTTCGACGGCCGCACGCTCAACCCAGGGCACGCCCTCGAATGCGCCTGGTTCATCCTGCACGAAGCCCGGCTGCGATCGGATTCACGACTGTTGCAGCTCGGCTTGAAGATCGTGGACTGGATGTGGAAGTGGGGTTGGGACGACGAGTACGGCGGCATTCTCTACTTTCGCGACCTGCGTGGGCTGCCGGTACAGGAGTATTGGCACGACATGAAGTTCTGGTGGCCCCACAACGAAGCCATCATTGCCACCCTTCTCGCGTGGCGCCTTACCGGCGAGGCGAAGTACGCCCACTGGCATCGACAGGTGCATGACTGGAGTTTCGCGCATTTCCCGGATCGCGAGCACGGCGAATGGTATGGCTACCTGCATCGCGATGGGCGCCTGTCGGTCCGCCTCAAGGGCAATTTGTGGAAAGGCCCTTTTCACCTCCCGCGCATGCTCTGGTACTGCTGGCGGTTGCTGGCGGAACCCACCCTCCCCCGGTCGGCCGGGGTGCCCCCTGCCTTCTCCGTCCCTTCCTGAAGCGATGGAATCCCCCTTGAGCCATCTGGCAAGAAGCGGCTGTGTCACCGGCCTCCGGCTCGTTGGGTGTTGGGGTATCCTCGCTTCGTGCCTGGCCGCGTCGCCCGCAGCGTTGCGCTGGGAGACCCTGCCTTCGCTGCCGGACCGAGAGGGTTTCGCGGGCGCGTTTGCCGGGGTGAGCGGAGGGGCGCTGATCGTGGCGGGAGGAGCCAATTTTCCGGAGGCCAAACCCTGGCAGGGCGGTCGAAAAGTGTGGCACGACCGCGTCTTCGTCCTCGAAGCGCCCGGCGGATCTTGGTCCGTCGCGGGCCGACTGCCGCATCCGTTGGGATATGGAGTTTCTGCGAGTTGGAAAGGCGCGGTCGTCTGCGCCGGGGGAAGCGAGGCGGACCGGCATCGGCGCGATGTTTTCACTCTTCGCTACGCTGCCGGCGTGATCGCCCTGCATTCACTGCCCGAACTTCCCATCGCCCTCGCCGATGCCGCCGGGGCGCTGGTGGAAGATCAACTGCTGATCTGTGGTGGTTCGGAAGGTCCGGGGATGGCCACCGGCCGGGCCAGGCTCTTTTCGCTCGACCTATCCCAACCCGCGACCGGGTGGCACGAGTTGGCATCGTGTCCGGGGCCTGGACGAATTCTCGCGGCAGCGGCCGGCCTGGAAGGCACCTTCGTCCTCCTGGGCGGCGCTTCGTTGTCCCTGGTGGAGGACAAAATCCAACGCACGTATCTGCAGGACGGCTGGGCCTATCGTCCGGACGAAGGTTGGCGTCGCCTGCCGGATCTCCCGACCCCCTGTGCCGCGGCGCCTTCTCCTGCCCCGGTTTCGGGGTCGCGCTGTTATCTGCTGGGGGGCGATGACGGTTCGCGCGCCGGCCTGGGCGCAGTCGCGGATCATCCGGGGTTTCCCGGTGGGATTCAGGTCTTCGATCTTCACGCCAACACTTGGGCGGAGGCGGGGACCCATCCCGCGCCCCGAGTGACGCTCCCGGTGGTGGGGTGGAAGGGTCGCTGGGTTTTTCCCAGTGGCGAAAGCCGGCCCGGGGTACGATCCCCGGAGGTTCGGACACTGACGATCAACCCGTGATTCCAGAATCATGATGAACGACAAGAACGGCGGAGTGTTGAGGTATGCGTGGATCGTGGTGGCCTTGCTCTGGCCGGTGGCGCTCTTGAACTACCTCGACCGCCAGATGCTGGCGTCGATGAAGTTCTCGGTGATGACGGACATTCCGAGCATCGCCACCGACGCGAACTGGGGCCGGATGCTCGGTCAGTTCAAATGGGTGTATGCCTTCCTGAGTCCGCTCGGCGGGTACGTCGCCGACCGTTTCAGCCGTCGCTATACCATCTGCGGCAGTTTGTTCGTGTGGTCGGTGGTCACCTGGAGCACCGGCCATGTGACGACCTACGACGGTCTGTTGCTGACCCGGTCCCTGATGGGCATGAGCGAGGCCTTCTACATCCCGGCGGCGTTGGCGTTGATCGCGGATTATCACGCGGGCGCCACACGCTCACGCGCGATCGGACTGCACCAGATGGCTATTTATGTGGGCGTGATCGTCGGAGGTTTCAGCGGTTATGCGGCCGACGCGCCGTCGTTGGGTTGGCGCTGGGCCTTCGACGCCTGCGGAGTAGTTGGGATGGTCTACGCCCTTCCCTTGGTTTTCCTGCTTCGGGATGTGCCGAGGGTGGCGGGCGACACCACGCGACAACACGTCACCATCGTGGGCACCGCACGCGCGCTGCTCACCAACGGATCCTTCATCCTACTCGTCCTGTATTTTACCCTGCCCGCGTTGGCGGGCTGGGTGGTACGCGACTGGATGCCGGCGATCCTCAAGCAGCAATTCCACATCGGACAAGGCAAGGCCGGCGTCTCCGCCACGCTGTACTGGCAGGCGGCGGCCATGGTGGGTGCGGTCGTGGGCGGGTGGCTGGCCGACCGATGGATGCGCAAGAACATCCGGGGGCGCATCTTTGTCAGTGCGATCGGGATGTGCATGATCATCCCCGCCATGTTCGGGGTGGGCAACGCCGGCACGCTGGTGATGGCGGTCTCTTTCCTCGCGCTGTTCGGATTGGGATGGGGATTCTTCGATTGCAACAACATGCCCATCCTCTGCCAGGTGGTGCGGCCCGAGCTGAGAGCCACCGGCTACGGCCTCATGAATCTGGTCAGCATCAGTTGCGGCGGTCTGGCGGACTGGGGATTTGGCATGATGCGCGATGCGAACACCCCGCTGAACGTCATTTTTGGCGCGTTTGCCTGCACCGCGATTGTGTCGGTAGTGTTGGTGCTGCTGATCCGCCCGAAGACCGGCCTGCCTCAACCCTGAGGCCCGGCCGCTCCAACGATTGGGTGCTCCGGAACTCCTCGCAGACATCATGCCTTTTCCCAGCTCATGAAGACCCACCGACTCCACGGCCTCGTGGCCGCCACGCACACCCCCTTCCGAGCCGACGGCTCGCTGAATCTCGCCGCGGTGGAAGCGATCGCGCGGCATCTCAGCCAGCGCTCCGTGGGCTGGGCGTTCATCGGAGGCAGCACCGGAGAATGTCACTCCCTCAGCCACGAGGAGCGGCGCCTGCTGGCGCGGCGATGGCTGGAGGTGACCCGCGGCACGGCGCTGCGCGTGGTGGTGCACGTGGGTTCCAACTGCCTGGCTGAGGCGCGCGTGCTGGCCGCGGAGGCCGAGGCCCTGGGTGCAACCGCCATCGCCGCCCTATCCCCGAGTTACTTCAAGCCGCGCCAAGTGGAGGCGCTCGTCGACTGCTGCGCGGAGA
>JADLFD010000649.1 GCA_020845805.1 Verrucomicrobiales bacterium
ACCGCACCCCGAATGAGACCCTCGTGCCGCAAGCCTGCGAAGCGCACTAAGGTGGAGTCGTTGCGCAGAAAACTGGCTCCCGCCGCCGCCTCGAAGGTCCAATCGCCTGGACGCCCCTGAGTGAGTGAACCGTCCGCACGCGGATCCCCACCATACGCGTCGTCCGCGTCCGAGGTCAGCACGATCCATTGGTCAGCTTCGCCTCGCGCGTCGAGGACGGCTCCGGATTCCAGAACCAACCGGGCCCCGGGCGCGAACTTCACGATTGTGCCCGGCTCCAGGGTGAGGACCGCTCCCGTCCGTAGGAGGAGTTCCCCCTCCACGAGATGCAGGAGGTCGGCGGCCCAACGTTCCGAGGAGCTGATGTTACCGGTATGCCAGGCGGCATGGTTGCCGATCGCCAGGGAGCGTTCCGATTCCAGTCGAAGGCCGCCGTCCGGCCCTCGCACTCGTAAGCGCAATCGATACCGGCCATCCCGCCACGCCGGAGTGTACCAGCCCGTCTCGCCGCGGGCACCAGGCTCGAGGACGAGTCGCGCCTCGGTGCCTTCGCCTTCGAGAAGGATCTCCGATTGGGCGCCGATGGGATTCACGGACATGGCCGCCCAACCCACGACGTTCCCTCCATGCAGCACGGGTCGAGAGAGTCCGAACCAGAAGGCATCCTCGCCCGGCCGACCGAGGTGCAACGTGCCCGACTTTCCGCCGGCACCCCCTGCTCCCAGGCCAAGGAGGCAACGGTTGGTCGGAAAAAACTGGCGGTCCCAATAGTGAATGGCCACCCGGCCCCCTCCACCGCCTGCCGCCCCAGTCCCGCCCTCGCCACCCTGCGCTTCAATCTTCCCGACTCCCGACATCCAACCCGCTTGGATGAGGATCGATCCTCCCGCACCGCCGCCCGAATTGCCGGTTCCCGCCACGCCATTGGCGCTCACGATCCCATCGACCTGCAACCGGCCTCCCACGATCAGATGAACCGCACCTCCGCCCGCGCCACCCACCGATCCTTGCACACGTCCACCTCCCCCGCCCGATCCCAGATCCATCGGGATTTCTAGCGAGCCGTAGGAAACCCCGCCCCGGCCCGTGGGCAATCCAGGCACTCCTTGGCCTGGCCCCCCGTAACCGCCACCACCCCCGAGACCGTTGTCGTCGCCCGCGCCACCTCCTCCCGGTCCGCGCCCGGGATATCGAAAGTAGGTTCCCCCCGGATACCCCTGGCCATCCGCCGAGATGCGCGCTCCTTCGGCCACCTCCAACACGCCCGCCTGCAGCGTGGCCCCCACGCCGCGCCAGACCCCGTCGATCGTTCCCGCCGTGTCGATGGATCGCGCCAGGACAAAGGCGTTGGTGCCCAGGAGTCGCAGCGCGTTCGTCACTCCCCCCCACGCCCCGCCTCCCACGTCCACCACACCGCCCGCGTCCACGACCAACGACTCACGCACCGCCAGTCGAGATCGCGTGCCCAGCACCAACCGGCTTCCCGCCGTGACGCGAATCGTCCCCACGGTCTCGTCGGAATGTTCGGCCAGGGCGAATCGTTCCTGAACCGTCAACCCGAGTCCCGGCACCGTACGGTCGAGAAACGCAAAGGTCCCCGACTCCGCCCCGCTGCCCCCGGTCACCTGGATCCGATCCAGACCGGTGAAGGTGCTCCGCAGAAACGACACCGAGATCCGTCCGCCCGCACCGCTGCCGCCCGGCATCGCGTCCCCACCCCGCGCGCGCAACACCCCGGAGCCCGCCAGCGCGCCCGTTTCGATCCAGAGTGAACCCCCCGATCCGCCGCCCGAATACCCAGCAGCCGACTCCCCGTCAGCACTCACGATCCCGTCGAGGGTGAAGGACTCGCTGACCACCAGGTGAATGGCTCCCCCCCCCGCTCCGGCGCGAGACCCATCCTGACTTCCCCCGCCGCCACCCGAACCCAGGTCCAAGGGTTGGAAAGGAGAACCGTACGCCGGACCTCCCGCGCCCTCCGGACTTCCGGTCGCGTGTTGTCCCGCCGCACCGTAGCCTCCCCCACCGGCCCGACCGTAGTCATGGCCCGCCGCGCCGCCTCCCGGTCCCCGGCCGGGATGTCGAAAGTAGGTTCCCCCCGGATACCCTTCCCCATCCGCGGAGATCCGCGCCCCTTCGGCAACCTCCAACACACCCGCCTGCAGCGTGGCCCCCACGCCGCGCCAGACTCCGTCGATCGTTCCCGCCGTGTCGATGGATCGCACCAGCACAAAGGCGTTGGTGCCCAGGAGACGCAGCGCGTTCGTCACTCCCAACCACGCCCCGCCTCCCACGTCCACCACGCCGCCCGCGTCGACGATCAACGACTCGCGCACCGCCAGTCGCGAACGCGTGCCCAGCACCAACCGGCTTCCCGCCGTGACGCGAATCGTCCCCAGGGTCTCGTCGGAATGTTCGGCCAGGGCGAATCGCTCCTGCACCGTAAGCCCAAGTCCCGGAACCGTACGGTCGAGAAACGCAAAGGTCCCCGCCTCCGCCCCGCTGCCTCCGGTCACCTGGATCCGATCTAAGCCAGTGAAGGTGCTTCGCAGAAACGACACCGCAATCCTCCCGCCCGCACCACTGCCGCCAGGCATCGCGTCCCCACCCCGCGCGCGAAGCGCGCCCGCGCCGGTGAGCGTCGTGGTCTCAATCCAGACGGACCCACCGGATCCGCCCCCGGAACTTCCTGTCGCCGATTCCCCGTCGGCACTCACGAGGCCATCGAGGGTGAACGACTCGCTGACCACCAGGTGCAGGGCCCCACCCCCCGCTCCCGCGCGAGACCCATCCTGGCTTCCCCCACCACCGCCCGAACCCAGGTCCAAGGGTTGGAAAGGAGAACCGTACGCCGGGCCTCCCGCGCCTTCTGGACTTCCGGTCGCGTGTTGTCCCGCCGCACCGTAGCCTCCCCCACCGGCCCGTCCGTAATCATGCCCCGCGGCGCCGCCTCCCGGTCCCCGGCCAGGATGTCGAAAGTGGGTTCCCCCCGGATACCCCTGACCATCCGCGGAGATGCGCGCCCCTTCGGCCAGGTTCAGCGTTGCCGCATGGATCGTGACTCCAACACCACGCCACCCACCCTCCACCGGCGCTTCGACGTCGCGGGACAGGCCCTCGACCCGCGCCTCCTCGAGGATCTCGAACGAGCGCTCGACCGTGAGCGCCACGCCGCCGCCGAGATCCAGGCGTGAGGATCCACGCAGCTGCAGCGCTCCGGCGCGGATCGGCCCGCCCTGGACCAGGATCCTTCCGGTTCCGGAAGCGGTCAGGCGACCGAAGCCGTGATCGCCTTCGACCACGAGAGTCGCAGCTTCGACCGCCAGCTCCTGCCCGTCGAAACGGCGATCGTCCGGGCCAATCCGAAGATCCTCGGTGATGACCAGTGGCGAAGCGAAAGCGCCAATCCAGGCCAGGAAACTGCCGGCGAGGAGTCGTACGACGAACGTTTTCATGGGTGCACCCGGGACAGGTCTGCGAAGAAAGGACGCAGGCACCACCACCAATGAATTGGGCAGCACGCCGCGCCCATGGAACGGAGGCGAGAATCTCGGGAGGGGGACTGGACGCAAGTTCTCTGGGGCGAAGTGCGGATTGACCTGCGACACCTTCCGTCGCACCTGCTGCGCACCGCGAGGATCGCACTCTGCACACGAGGCCATCCTTGTCTGCTGGCTAACGCGTGGCTTGACCCCGTTAGTAGTAGCGGTTTTGTGGGCGCGGCGTCTCTTCGGACCCTCACGACGGTCGCGTGGCGTGGTGGATCCCAGGGCCAAGGGCCCGCACGAGTCCAGCCTGGGGCATCGCCCCAGGAATCGCCACGCACGCACCCCCGCGAAGGGCCAACGGACCGCGCCATCATGAACGTGAAGCAGGCATGATGAACCGGGCCTTCAGCCCTCATTCGCTATAGGCCCGGCTCCTGGGGCGTCGCCCCAGGTTGGGATGGGATGCGCCGTTGGCGCGGAGGACGGGGGACGAAACGTGACCTCGAGGTAATGCCAATCGGAACAATGGGTGACCCCGTTGGCAATGCGACGAGCGTTACCTGAATGATCTCAGGTTCCCGCGGTGAGCGGGAATCACCGACTGACCGAGGCCCTGGCAGCCTTATTCGGACTCAGATGCCTCCCGATCTCCATGACGCTGCGTTCCTCGATTCCCCTTTGGCCCGGTCTCCGGATTTAAGCTCGGGGGCTGGGGGCCAGGGACGATTCGTGGAAAGAACGCGTCGCAACGCTGGTGCGATGACCCAAGACACCTCCGCTGAAGGCGACCGTGGAGTGCGGGGACGCAGTCACCGCCCCAGGATCGCGCGGAGCGCGGGGAAACAAGCCAGGGATCGAGTGGGCGGGTGTCGTGTCGGAAGGAACGGGAGCCGGGAACTGTGGCGATCAGTTCGAGCGGAGGACCCTGTGGGAGTAGGATCGTCCACCGGCGCTCGCTTTTGGTTCCAGAGCCAGCCCCCATTAGAGAGAGCATTTTTGTGGGCGCGGCGTCTCTTCGGACCCTCACGACGGTCGCGTGGCGTGGTCGATCCCAGGGCCAAGGGCCCGCACGAGTCCAGCCTGGGGCATCGCCCCAGGAATCGCCACGCACGCACCCCCTCGAAGGGCCAACGGCCCGCGCCATCATGAACGTGAAGCAGGCATGATGAATCGGGCCTTCAGCCCTCATTCGTTATGGGCCCGGCTCCTGGGGCGTCGCCCTAGGTTGGGATGGGATGCGCCGTTGGCGCGGAGGATATTTGATTCCATTGCATTGCTCGCTCGCGGGGAACGCAGCCTGTCGCTCGTGGTGGATCCCGCCCTGTGGCCCGGACTCCAGTTGCCACGGTGCCCTCCTTCGTTGAGAGTAGAATGAGCTGTGCGCCGCCTCGTTGAACCGGAACTCCTAGACGCTCTGCCGTCGGGTGATCGGCGGAGCATCCGCTCACGCGCGGACTTGCGACGGTTGAATCTGCTCATGGGTCACGCGGGTGTCTTGACGCGCGCGTTTCGCCGCCGGCACGACCCGAAGCGCTTCCCGTCACGACCTCTGCGACTGGTCGAACTGGGCGCGGGCGACGGCAGTCTGCTGCTGCGACTGGCCCGTCGCTGGTCGGCCCATGGGGTGACCGCGGAGGTCACACTGCTCGACCGTCAAAACCTTGTATCCCCGGAAACACGCCGCGCCTTCGCCGCGCTTCAATGGTCCGTGGAAAGCGTGGTGTCCGATGCATTCGCCTGGCTGGAATCCCCGGCTCCCGTCGCCGACGTTATGCTCGCGAACTTGTTCCTGCACCATTTTCAGGAGGAACGGCTGGCCGCATTGCTGCAGCTCGCCGCCGCAAGAACGAACCTGTTCCTGGCCTGCGAGCCGCGTCGTTCGCCGCTTGCACTCGCGGCCGCCCGCTCCCTGGCGCTCCTGGGCTGCAACGCTGTCACGCGACATGACGCCGTCGTCAGTGTCCGCGCCGGGTTCGCCAGCCACGAGCTTTCCGCGCTCTGGCCGAAGATAGGGAACTGGGAGCTGAGCGAAGAATCTGTCGGCTTGTTCAGCCATTCCTTAATCGTATCCGGTCGATGAAGCACGTCTTCCGGACGTGTTGGAGAACGTGATTGGATGAGTACCGGAGGAGAACCGAGGGCGCTGCCTTGGTGATGGCAGTCCCTGCCACGAGAGCACCGACTGGTCCCGCTCAAGCTGCGCGACGGGCCTTTGCCCAATCACCCGGGATGAACTTCTCGATCTGCGAAGTTGTCGCTGCGGGGATCCGGGTAAACACGTCGGTGAGGTA
>JADLFD010000650.1 GCA_020845805.1 Verrucomicrobiales bacterium
CCGACGAGGCCACCCAGAATCGGACCCACCACCGGCACCCAGGCATAGCCCCAGTCCGAGTCGGCCTTGCCCGGAATGGGCAGGAGGGCGTGCATGAGGCGAGGCGCCAGATCACGCGCGGGATTCAGCGAATACCCGGTCGGGCCGCCCAGCGAAAGGCCCAGCGACCATACGAGCAGGCCCACGAGGAAGGGTCCGAAGGCCTTGTCCCAACCGTTCTCCGCACGGAGGTTCTCCGGCGACACAATGGCCAGGATCCCGCCCACCAGCACCGCCGTGCCGATGATCTCGCACAGCAGATTGGCCAGGGGCCGACGAATCGCGGGCGCGGTACAAAACACGGCGCGCTTGGCTTCCCCCTCGGTCGTCACACTCCAGTGCGGCAGGTAGGCCAACCAGACCAGCACCGCGCCCAGCAAACCACCCAGCATCTGCGCCAGGAGATACGAGGGAACGAGGCTCCATTCGAATTTGCCCAGGGCCGCCACCGCGAGCGTCACGGCGGGGTTCAGGTGCGCGCCGCTGTAGGCGTTCACGCAGTACACCGCCAGCGCCACGGCCATGGCCCACCCCGTGGTGATCACCATCCACCCCGATCCATGGCCCTTGCTGCGCTGCAGCACGACGTTCGCCACCACACCGTCACCCAGTAGCACGAGGATCGTCGTCCCCACCAATTCGCCCAGAAATGGAGTCATGACACAGGTATCCCGAAAAGGCCCAAGGGGTTCGCGCCGGAACCTACGCGACCGACATCGGGTGTCGATGCCGAAGGCAGCGCGCCATGCTCAGCACCCCTTGCGGCGCACGGGTGGAACAGGAGCAGTCCAGCCACTCCCACGAACGGCTTCCGAACCCTTGACGCGCGTGCCAACCTTCGTGTCGATGCCCCCGCTCCGTGTTCCCTTCCGAATTCCCCTGCTCGCCGTGGGCGTCCTCAGCGGCGCCGCCGCTACCTTGATCGGAATCCTTCTGCTCCGTGGCCGCGCCGCCCCCATCGATCTCGCCGCCCCGACGCCGAGAATGACGTTCCTGGTCTCCAACGCTCAGCCCACGGCGTTCTATGCGCTCTTCCGGACTGGCAACCAACTCCGCGTGGTCACCGCGACCACCCCCGCCACCTTCCAGGTCGCGGAAACCGCCATCATCGCTCAGTTCAAACCTCGGGACGGCATGGCCTCGTTGCAACTAAGCGTGGTTGGTCCGGGCGGACACAGTCATGAGGCCGGCACGAATCCCCACCAACCCTTCGTGCCCCTGACCTTTGTGAGCACCCGTGGGTGGGTCCCCCTGCCCTGGATCCTGGGCTCCGGTATCGTCTACGAGCCCTGGGGCGGACGGCCCCACTACTCCAGCCTGTGGTCACGCTGGCCCTCGCAATTCCTCGTCGACGAAGCGGAGTTGGCCGCGCTCCCTCCACCCGAGCCATGGCCACCTCATGCCACGTCCGCAGGAAAGATTCCCTAGCCGTTCGCGATGGCCACGTTCACGAGTGGATCAGGGCACCCGGCCGCACAGGATCACCTCAACGATCTCGGGTTCCGATCCGCGCCGGAATCGACTCGGTACCGCCGCGTGCGACGCTGAGCGTGGTCTCGAACTGGTTGCGGCGGACGCCCACCGCGGCCTGAGCCCCCTGGCCCTCGACCCGGAGTGCACGCGCCAGCGCCCCGACGTCGGCGATGGCGCTTCCATCCACGGTGCGGATCAGGTCCATGCGTTGGAATCCCGCCCGCTCCGCCTCCGAGCCCGGTTTGACCTCCACCACCAGCACACCTCCCGCCGTGGCGGCCACGCCCACCACGGAGAATTCCGCCCCCTCCAATTCCTTCAACGTCGCCCCGCGCCAAGTCCACCTCGGACTTCCCCCCGGCACCGCCGCCACGTTCTCCGTCCCCGGGAGCTTCGGCGTCCGGGCCCGGGCCCGCAGCCGCTCGCTCCGGACTCCGAATCGGTCCATGTCAAAGTTCACGAATCCCAGGGCCAGCGCGGGTGATCCCTCCTTCACACGGTAGTCGCCGCGGGTGGGATCGAGGAAGCGCGCGTCGCCCTGGACCGAGTTCGCGTCGCGCCCGCTTTGCGCCACGAGGTTGGTGGCCGGGGTCACGAGTTCCTGGCCCGGTCGATGAAGCAGGTTCGACTCGCACTCACGGCCCCAGGGCGTAGGCACCCGAATCGGGCGGTAGGGCGTGAAGACGATGTTCCGACGGAACACGTCCTCGCTCAGCCGGTACCACACGTGCGGGTGGAACGAATTGTTCACCATCACATTGTTTTCGCAGACCCGATAGAACCCCTCGCGCAGCTTGATACCGCCATTCAGGCAGAGGTTGTTGCGGATCTCGTAGTTCGACGAACCGTCGTCGAGGTCGATGTCCCAACCGTGATCGCAACGCCACCGGTTGTTCCGCAACACGGTCGGCCGTTCCATGTCCAGCTTGGGAAGCTCGCGCAACTCGCCCTGCGTCACGGTGTCGAGGTCCACTCCGGTCAGACCCCAGAAACGATCGCGACCCCAGGAGTTGAATGATCCGTGGTCACCGGTTTCGAGGACGGTGTCGAAGATGTCGCAATGCTCGACCAGGTGTCCGCCCCAGCAGCCGTCGCCGATATTGATACCCGCGCGCGGCACGTCATAGATCGAGCAGTGACGGACGGTGATGGCCTGCGCCATGGCAATTTGCACCGGGGCCGTCTGTTTCTCGAAACGCCCGCTGCGCGTGATCAGACAATCCTCGACACCGCAATCCGACGGGAAGGCATCCGACTTCGGACCCGGGGTGCGATCGATCTGGGCTAGACCCTGACGCTGCTCGTACTCGAACAAGGGACTGCGCACCGCTTCGGGCCGCCCGACGAAGGCCACACCGTTCGCGCCGGCCCCTGTGATCTCGCACCCACGAATCCAGACGCGACGATTGTAACCATCCACGAACACCGCGTTGCCTCCCACTTGGTCGAAAGTGGAATCGCTCACCGTGCAATCCTCCGCGCCGCGAAACACCACCGCCCCCCCGCGGTAGGTGGTCCAGTCGCTGCGCAGAAGCGGCTCTCGATTATCCATGAAGGTGCGCGCCGCGTGTCGGAACGTCAGCCCCGCGATGCGCACCCAACGGACCGGTGCCGCACGGGTGCCCTCGAGGGTCACCAGGTGGCGCAATCGCACGACCTCCACCACGCTCGCACGCAGGTCGACC
>JADLFD010000651.1 GCA_020845805.1 Verrucomicrobiales bacterium
TACCGACCGGCTGGCGGCCGAGTTGGCTTCGCTGGACGAGGTGGTGGTGCTGACGTCGCGCGGGGTGGATACCGTCCGTCCCTTTGAGGTCCGCGCGGAGATTGGCAACTGGCACGACGCCGGAGGAGTGCTTCGGCAGGTGCGGGACGCCGGGCGCGGAGGGCCGGTGCTCTGGCAGTATGTGCCGCACATGTACGGCCGCGGCGGCGTGAACCTGGCGCTTGGCCGGGTGATGCGGGAGTTGGCGCGCGAGTCGGTACGCCAGGTGGTTTTGGCGCACGAAGTGGCGGCGCCGTGGTGTGGGTTTCCGCATCGCTTCGCCTATGCGCTCGTCCAGCGGCTGATGTGGCGGGCGGTGCGTCGGCACGCCTCCGCCATCGGCATCTCGACCGAAGGCTGGATTCCGATCTGGGCGCCGCGGGAGCATCAGGCGGGGCGGGTCTTTCTGGCGCCCTCGCCTTCCAACCTGGCGGTCGTGGACGTGGGCGAGCGCGAACACCACCGGCGGGCATGGGGTCGGCGTTTGGGCTGGTCCGGGAACGACCCGGTGCTGGGCTTCTTTGGCTCGCCGGGTCCCGGCAAACAGTTCGACTGGGTCCTTTCGGCCTGGCGCACGGCGCGGGCGGCGATACCCGGCCTGGCGCTGGTGGTGGCGGGGGAATGCGCCCCACCTGATTTGGCGCCCTTCGAACGCGAGGCCTTTCGGGGGTTGGGCTATCTACCGGCGCGGGAGGCCTCCGAGGCCTTGCAGGCGATGGACCTTCTGGCTTTGCCCTTCGCGGACGGCGTCTCGGAGCGGCGGTCGTCGGTGATGGCGGGGTTGGCGCACGGCACGCCGGTGTTGGGCACGTTCGGGCCCGCGACCGGACCGACCTTGAGAGCGAGTGGCGCGGTGAGCGGGGTGGAACTCCGGCGCGAGGTATTTGAGCGCGCCGCGGTGGGGTTGCTGACGGATCACGAGAGGCGGGAGCAGCTGGGACGAAGGGGGAGGGAATGGTATCGGGCACATGCGGATTGGCCGGTGCTGATCCAAGCGGTGCGGAAGCGATTGTCGGAGCATCGGGGGTGAGTTCCGCGCGGCGCGCGCCGGTGAGGAGGGTGGGCGCTGGACAATCTGCTTGCCCGAGCGGTCGGGCATGGCCCAACACTTCCCGCGCCAGGGCCCATGGAATGTGGACTTGCGAACCCCGCCAGGGCCGGAAGGCAGCAACGGTAGCGTGCTCTGCATCTGCCGTGGTGTCCCTGGTATCTTCGTTTCCGTCCTGCGTGGGGTTGAGGGTTGGATCGGGATCCGGATCGGATTCGGCGCGGGAGAGCTGGCCTGAGTTCCGGTGGGAGTCGGAGAGCTCGTCATTCAATCTTTCCTGTTTCGGATGAAGCGCCCCAGCCAGTTGTTCGAGTTCTGCCCGCGGTGCGGTCATCGCCAGCTGGCGGCTCCGTCCGCCAATCTCTTCACCTGCGCGGGCTGCGGTCTCCGGTACTTCTTCAATCCCACCGTGGCCGCCGCGGTGTTCATCTGGCGGGACGACGGGCGCGCCCTGTTCATCCGGCGCGCCCGGGACCCGGCCAAGGGTCGGTTGGCGGCGGCGGGCGGGTTCATCGACATCGGTGAGGACGCCGAGACCGCGGCGCGGCGCGAGGTGCGCGAGGAAGTGGGGATCGAGCTTTCGGACCTCCGTTACCTCAGTTCCCATACCAATGAGTATCCGTACGCCGAGGTGGAGTACCCGGTGTTGGATCTCATGTTCACTGCGCGCGCGGTGAACCCGGAGGCGGCCGCGGCGCTGGATGATGTGGAGGGGGTGTTGTGGTTGGATCCGCTGGAGGTGGATCCCGAGGAGATGGCGTTTTCCTCGATGCGGGATGCGCTCAAGCTATGGCAGGCGCAGTGGCGCCGGGCCAGAACGGGTTCTTAGCGGGGGGTGCTACGGACTCGCGGTTCCCCCGCCCCCGAAGATACCGCGTACGACCTCGGCGGGGAGCGTGCGCATGATTTCCTCGCGCACCGCCTGGGCTTCCCGTCCGCGCTGTTCCTGCAGGAGCAGACTGAATTCGAACAATCGTTCACCGGCGCGGACGGCGGCCCATTCGTTCGAACCCAGTGTGGTCAGGCGGGATTCCGACTTCGCTCGCAGCGTCTCGAGCCATCGCTGAAGGGGGCGACCGACGAAGAGGGAGGCGGAGCGTTCCCCGGCGTGGTGCAGCGGTCCGAGAAGCTCGATCCACGGCTGATCCTCCGTGTGCGTGCGCGTTTCGCGTGGATCCAGATCGTCGGGGGTGAGGGTTCCCACGAAATGCAGCCACAGTCCGGACGGGTGGACGAGATGTGGATTGGCAGGGTCGGGTCGCATCGCGGCGACGCGGCGGGCGAGGTGGGCGGGATCCGGCGGTGTGGATGAAACGCCACCGATGAAGGCGATCGCGGGTTGCGTGGGGGAGAAGTCGCCACGCCAGACCTGCGCCACGGGAAACACTTCCAGAAACGTTCGGGCGAGGATCTGAAACTCGGGTTCGGAGACCTGGAACAGCGGGATCCACTGGCAGAAAAGGCCTCCGGGTTGGAGGGACGTTCGTGCGGCGCGGAAGTGCTCGCGGGTGAACAGCGCGCCTTCGCCCTGGCGCCAGGGGACGATGAGATCGCCGAGCACCACGTCGTAGCGAGTGCCGCTGCCGCGCAGATAGTTCCGAGCGTCCTCGGGGATGAGGCGGAGGCGCGGGGAGTTGAAGAGCCCGGCGGTTGCGTCGCGGAAATGTGTTCGTGCCGCCTCGATCACCTCGGGAACCAGTTCGATCACCTCGATCTGTTCGAAGTCATGGAATTGCGTTCCGCCCGCGGAGATCCCGGTGCCGAGACCGAGCACTGCGATGCGGCGCGGATCGGGGTGGAGGAGGAGGGGGAGGTGGGATTGCAGGCGCTGGTCGCCGAGGGAGAGGGTTCCGCCCAGGGCGTAGTGGTTGTTGAGTTTGAGCCGGCGGGAGCCGGCACGCTCGAGGACTGAGACGATGCCATGGGCGCCCTCGGTCAGACCGAGGAGACGTTCCCCGTGGGTGCTGGCCACGCGCACCCGGGGCAGGCGCGCCGCACTCGCGAGCGCGATGGCCAGGGCGACGACGCTCAGCAGCCAGACCAGGCGTCCACGCGACCCGGTGGGAACCGCCCGGCACGGTGGTGACTGACCGCTCAGCACAGCCAGTCCGAGCAGGGCGGCCGCCCCTGCAGTCAGCACCAGGCTGGTCCAGAGCCCCACGATCCGGGGCAACACAAAGCCCGCGGCCAAAGCGCCCAGTACGCAACCGGCGATATTGGCAGCGAAGAGGCGCCCCACGATCACGCTCGCGGATTGGCGGGATTCATGTCCCGCCGCCTCCGCGAGGGCGGGAAGGCAGACTCCGAGCAGGGCCATGGGAAGGAAGATCATGCCGAAACTCAGCGCGAGGAGTCGCACGGCTTGGTTGCCGGAGGGACCGATAGTGGGGAGGTAGGCCAGGTGGTCGGTCCAGGCGAGAAACAGCCAGGGAGTCGATGCGGCAAGGATGCCCCCAGCGAGCCAGGCGAGTCCGGACACCCGCTGTGGCGCGAAACCACGCCACAGCGCCGCACGTGCGGTTTGCGCCCCTGCGGCGAGGGCCAGGATGACGACTGCGGCGATGACCGCGAAAGCGTGCATGGAGTTCTCGTGGACCTGCGCGAAGGCTCGGTTCCACTGCACTTGGAGGCAGGTGGTGAGGAGGCCGGAGAAGGCGGCGAGGATGAGGGGCTGCCTGACTTCCACGCCACGGGCGTTGGAGTGGGAGCCGAGGCGGGAGGGTGGCGCGATGCGGTGGGCAGTCAGGGGACCGGGCGTTGAGCCACGGTCGAGCCACCAGGCCGCGGCGGCGAGCGCCACATTGCCGGCCACACCGAGCAGGACAGCGCCTGAGAGCCCGAAGCGCGGCCAGAGGAAGAACGGCACCGCCAGCGCTCCCGCCGCGGCGCCGACGGTGTTGGCGGCGTAGAGGGCGCCGGCGGTCTGGCCGAGGTGGCGCGGTCCGTGATCCAGCCACTGGGTGATGGCGGGCAGTGTGCCCCCCATGGCCATGGAGGGCAGTGCGATGGCCGCGAAGGCGGCCACCGTTTTGGCGGCGGTAAAGAGGGTGGGGTGGTCTGCCATATGGGCAAACCACCACGGGTACTGAAGCTCAAAGGCGGTGAGGATGGGGGTGACCGCCAGGGCGCCGAGGCCGATGGCGAGCTCCAGGATGGCGTAGGCGCGCAGGGGGCGGGGCTGGCGTTTGACCCAGGCCCCGAGCAGGAGGCTGCCGAGACCCAGGCCGGCAAAGAACGCGGCGACCACGGCGGCGGTGGCGGCGGCCGCGCTGCCCAGCAGCAGCGCCAGTTGCCGCTGCCAGACCACTTGATAGATCAGGGCCACCGCCCCAGAGACCCCCATGAACA
>JADLFD010000652.1 GCA_020845805.1 Verrucomicrobiales bacterium
CCGACCGGGGCCGAGGCGCTCGGGTTATTCCTCCAGCTTGCGCAGCGCGTCGCGCAGTTCCGCGGCCTTCTCGTAATCCTCGCGCGCAATGGCCTGGTTCAGCTCGCTCTGCAACCGCTCGCGCGCCGGGATGGGCAGATGCGGACGCAACTCCTGGAGCCAGGACTCGAGCATGCGCACCTCCGAGGATTCGTCCACCTGGTCGGGTTTTTCCGAGTTCCGGAAGAGGCTGCGGATGGCTTCGACCCCGTCCTCGATGGCCTGTACCGCGCCGCGCGGGTCATCGGCTTCGAGTGCCAGCGCCCCCCGGGCCCGCGTGCGCATGAGCAACACCTGAGGTTTGAAAACCGAGAGCGCCGACGGCACTTCCGGGGCATCGGCGAACCGTTCCAGCAGAGCGAACGCCTCCAGGTTGCGCTCGGTATCGCGCAACACGCCCTCGTGGTCGCCCAACTGAAACAGGCAGATGTACCGGTGGTAGTACTGGATGGCCTCCTGCTGCAGCCGCTGACAGTCGTCCGACTGCAGGGCAAACCCCTCGGCGCTGCCCGTTTCCGCCGTGTGCTCTCCCAGCCGCGCCTGGTAAAAGTGCAGCCAGGACTCGTGCCCCATGGGGTGCTTGCCATCCGGGCGCCCGGTGATCTCCAACTGCAGCACCCCCAGATCCACACGGAGCTGGATCTTGATGCGACCATCGCGTCCCTTGAACTTGCGGACACGCAGCTCGCCGGGCTGGTAATCCCATTTCAGGAGAAAGTTGGTGAGGTCGTACGGCATCTGCCCCCGCAGTGTGCGGGTGGCGTTAATCAAGTCAACGGATCAAAACACCCGCAAAGTGTCCAAAACGGCCTTCACCCGCGGCACTTCGTGCGTGCGAAACAGGTCCGTCCCCCCCAGCGACGCGAGCACGCCAAAGAACGGCTCCGCGCACCGCACTTCCTCGCCAAAATACTCGAAGGCATGCGGCAGCGCGTGGCACACCGGCCACCCCAGGCGCCGCAGCCGGAAGGAGTTCAGAAACACCTGCATCTGGTGCCGCACCCGCACGGCGCTGTCCTGCAGGTTGCGGTAGTAGAATCCCAACCCCGGATCCACGAACAACCGCCGCACGCCGCAGGCCGTCGCGCGCTCCACCTGGCGCGCAAAGAACTCGTACATGACCGCCACCGGATCGCCGCTCAGGTCGAAATCGCCCACCGCCCGCACATGCGCCCCCTGCACGTAGCACAACACCACCGCCGCCTCGAACTCCGCCGCCAGCCGGAACATGGCCTCGGTCGGATCCACGCCGGTGAGATTCAAGACCCTCGCGCCCGCCTCGAAACACGCGCGGGCCACCGCCGGCTGGTAGGTCTCCACCGAAATCAGCCGCCCCCGCTCCGCCAGTCCGCGGATGGCAGGCAGCAGCCTGGAATTCTGGCCCTCGGCGTCCACGCGCGCGGCATGCAGCAAGGTCGACTCCGCCCCCAGGTCCAGAATGTCGGCCCCCTGCGCCGCCAGCACCTCCCCGCGGCGGATGGCCGCCTCCGCCGAGGTCACCACGCTTTCGCGATACCAGGAGTCGGGCGAGAGGTTGATCACGCCCATGATGGCCGGACGCTCCGCAAACGCGAACCGGCGACCTGCCACGTCGAAATCCGTCACCGGCGCCGTCAGCGCCTCGGCATGCTCCTGGGCCAGCGCCGCCAGGTGTCCAAGTGTCAGCACGCGCCGCACCTTGGGCCCATCCTCGCGCCGCGCAAGCCCGCGGGGTCGCCGCGGCCCGCACCAAACATTGCCGCGCCCGGCCCCGGCATGCTAACTCCGCGCGCTCCGTGTCATGACCGAACACCCTGAAGTCTCCTATCACGCCGGCGAACGACTCACCCTGACCATCGAGAACATCGCCTACGGTGGCGACGGCGTGGGTCGTGCCGACGGGTTCGTCGTGTTCGTGCCGTTCACGGCGCCCGGGGAACGCGTGGAGGTCGAGCTCACGGAGGTGAAGAAGAACTTCGCGCGCGGCCGCCTCGTCACGGTGGTCGAGCCGTCCCCCGACCGCGTCACGCCCGCGTGCCGACACTTTGGTGACTGCGGCGGATGCCAGTACCAGCACCTCGCCTACGAGGCGCAGCTGCGGCTCAAACGCCAGCAGGTGCGCGAATTGATCCGCCGGCTCGGCGGGTTCCCCGATCTGGAGGTGGACGAAGTGGCACCGTGTCCGCGGCCCTACGCCTATCGCAACCGCATCATGGTGCGCAGCCAGTGGGACAAGTTCACACGGAGCCTGGTGATCGGCTTCATCCGGCACGACAACCGGCTGGTGGCCGACATCGACCACTGCCCGATCGCCGAGGAAGCGTTGAACGTGGAACTGCGCCGCGTCCGGGCCGAACCCCCGCCCAAGGGCGGCATCAAGGTGACGTTGCGCGTCCCGCCCGAAGGTTGGGAACTCCCGCAGGATTCGTTCTTCCAGAACAATTTTCACCTGCTCCCGGCCCTCACTGAGGCGGTGCGCGAACGGGTGCGCAACAGCGGCGCGCGCTACCTCATCGATGCCTACTGCGGCGTGGGCTTCTTCGGCATCGAATGCGCCGGCGTGGTCGATCGCTTCGCCGGAGTGGAGATCGACCGCACCGCCATCCGCGCGGCGCGCAAAAACCTCGAACAACGCGGACTCACCAATGGCGACTTCATCGCCGGTCCGGCGGAGGAATGGATTCCTGCGCTGCTGCAGCGGTTCCCGGCGAGCCAGACCGTGATGATCACCGACCCGCCACGCGTGGGCTGCGCCCCGGAGTTCCTGGAGGCGGTGCGCCGCGCCGGACCCGCGCAACTCATCTACGTCTCCTGCCATCCCGCCACGCTCGCGCGCGATCTCAAGGCGCTGTGCGAGGGCGGCCGCTACCGCGTCGAACGCGTCACGCCGTTCGATATGTTCCCCCAGACCCAGCACGTCGAATGCGTGGTCGACCTGCGGCTCAACGGGGAACTGCCTGGACCCGCAGGAACACCCGGGGCTGGTCCCGGAGCGGCGGCTTCACCCGCCAGATAAGCTGCTCCCGCCCCGCGCCCCACGGCGCGCGCGAGACGAATTCCAGGTGGGCCGAACCCTCCTGCCAAGTCGCCAGGTCGGTGGACACGTGCACCGCGATCTCCACATCCGTGGCCTCCGTTGCGCGCGGGTAGCTGAACTGGAGCCGCGTCGCGCCGCCCGCCGGATCCGGCACCCGGACCACCGCCGGCGCCGCCGGGGTCAGCCCCAGGTCGTTGCCCAACGCGTAGTCCACCAGATCGCGCTCGCCATTGCCGTCCGCGTCGCCACCGGGATCCGCAGGAAACCGCGTCTCGTCGGGTCCGCCCGGATTTCCCCCCAGCCGCAGGCTCGCTCGCCAATGGGCCGGCAGCGAAGGGTCGGGACCCGTCTCCGCCGCGCGCAACACGAGGCTGTACCCGGCGTCCGCCCCCACCGGCCAGGGCGCCTGGTCGTCGTAGGTGAACTCGCGGATGGTGCCGTTCTCGGCGTCCTCCAGTTTGATCGTCTCACCCCCATTGCTGAGGGCGGTGGCGTTCGCGAACACGCCGGCCACCGGGCGATCCGGCCCGTACGCCGCGGCGAAGGCCACCCGATCGCGCACCACCAGCACCCGTTTCCCCGGCGGCAGGGTGGTGATCGCGCTGCCGGTGAAGTCGAACTCGACACCCGCCGTGAAACGAATGCCAGCCAGCGACAACGTCACGTCCGGACTGATGTTCAAGAGCTCGATGAACTCCGACCCCGGGTGGCCGGCGGGGTTGTACAGGAGCTCACTGATCACTAGGAATCGCTGCGACTCCGACGGCTGGCCCTCATACCGCGTCACGCAATTGGTGGCCCCCCTGGCATCGAGGAGAACCAACTCCTCGCCCAGACTGGAAAGGTGTCCGCGGTAGCCGCCCTGCACCCACCATCCTTCTCCTCCCTTGGGCGAGGTCGCGCGCGCCCGAAACGCCGCCGCATTGGGGCTCAGGAAAAGCACGCCGTCGGGAGGCAGAACGGTCCCTCCCGGAAAGGTGTGTTCGACACCCCCCGTCACGCGCCAGTCGGAGATGTCCACCGCGATGGGATTCGGGTTCCGCAGTTGGATGTATTCCTCATCCTGATTCCCCGAGATGGGCCGCGGATCGAGCGCGCCGAATTGCAGCACGGGTTCGAGGGTGCTGGGCGGCACGTACCGGCCCGCGTGCAACTCCGGCACGAGGACCATGTCGCTGCTGGTGAGGCTGTCGTTGAGACCGTGCAGCGCGAGGACATTCCGACCCGCGCGAAGACGCGTGCGATGTTCGGAGATGTCGAACACCGTGAACGCAGTGGGATTCGCCTCCCGCGAGACGGTGGACGCCGAGTTCCAGGTGAGGGCCGCGGGGGCGTTCGCCGTGGCCACCAGCGTGCCGTTGAGGTAAGCGGCGAAACCGTCGTCGAACTTCATGCGCAACTGCAGTCGGTCGAACGCGCCGGGATCCGTCACCTGAAACTCGAGACGGCAGTACACGCTGTTGTTGGCCTGCATGCGGGAGTTCACGTCGGTGCCGATCAGCCCTTCGTACCCCGTCGCGCGTTCGTACCCGATCCCGGTGGTGCCACTGAGCCAGGCGGAAGTGTCGAACGGCTCGTGCGCCGGATCGCCGGTCCAGGTCAACCCAAGGTTGCCCTGGGCGGGCACGAGGACCTTCACCGGCGCTCGCGCCGCCACCAGCGGGGTGAAGTTGGTGCTGGGTCCGGACCCATTCTGCGGCAGCGGGATCTCCCCTCCGCGACCCACGATCTGCGTTTCGTAGATGTATTTGCGGCGGGCGGGGAGGTACTCGTTTTTCCAGCGCAGGATGCCCTCGGCCATGCTCTCCACCGCCGGGTTCGGACTGGTGTACGGCACCACCGTGCCTCCTTGCAGCCAGGAACCCCACTTCTCGAAATCCCGGCGCGCATCCGACGGCACGATGTCCGGTGGGTCGAGGAGGGCGGACTGCTCATTGAGACGACGCTCGTAGAACAACTCGTTCTCGGGCGTGCCCGGCGCGGGAGGCGGCTGGAGAAAGCGATCGGTCAGAGTGCGGATCCGCCGCAGGATCATGGCTCGCGTTTTCGGGTTCGCGAAGAGATGCGCCACCAACCGGATGGCGGTGCCGTTCACCACGTAGTCCGTGGTGTAGAGCCGGTTGTCGTAGTAGGTGTCCTGCTCGTTCCAGAAACGCCCGTGCGAAAGGTCGAGATCCCAGGGAAGAATCGCCCACTCGCCGCTGCGTCCGGTATCGCGATAGGCGTACCAGTTCTTGGCGTGCATATCGATGTTCCGGATGACGGAACTGGCCGCCAGCAGGTTCACGCAGGCGGGAATGTCAACATGGTCGTAGAGATAACGCTCCAGGGCGGGTCCGGTGAGATCGAGCCCGTTGATGAGTTCCTGGAGATCGTTGTTGTTCTCGAAC
>JADLFD010000653.1 GCA_020845805.1 Verrucomicrobiales bacterium
AGCTCGAGGACACGGGCGTGGTGCCCAATGCCACCACCCGGGTAATCACCCTGTCTGGCACGCCTCGGTCTGGCGAACGCTGGACCGTGACCCTCTCGGCCGGGGTCTCGGCGTTCCACGACGTGACTGGCGTGCAGGACCTCGCCACCGTGGCGACCCAGCTGGCATCGAATCTCAACGCGCTGGCTGAATACGCTGTGGCGTCGCAAGGCGATCGGATCGTGGTGACCAAGGTGACCTCCGGCGGGTTTACCCCGGCGCTCACCGTGACCCCCTCCGGGACGTCGCAGGTGGATTCCGCTGCCACGTTGGTGGGCGCCTTACGCGTGATCTTCTCCGGCGCTTCGGTCACGGGTGAAAGCTGGAGCGTTTCCGTGGACGGCGGGACGTCCCTTGCCGAAACGGTCCTGCTCTCAGGTGGGTCCGCGGAACCGCTGTCCGATGTGGTGGCCCGTCTGGCGGCGCGGGTGGATTCCTTGGCCGGCTATGCGGCGGCCTCGGAAGGGTCCGAAATGATGGTCTGGCGGATCGGCAGCACGGCCCTCGCCGTGGCCGGGACGCCGCCGGGCGCAGGAAAGACGATCACCACCTCGGCCACGGGTTTCACCAGTCACCATGTCACCCTTGCGGGGACCCCCTATGCCGGAGAGACATGGTCGATCCAGGCCGACCATGGCGCCGCCGAAGAGCTCGTCATCGTCGGAGAAGACCGCGGACAGGTCGCCGAGTTCCTTGCCTCCGCGATGCAGGTCAAAGCCGACCTGGTCGCATCGAACGAAGGTTCCGTCGTGCTGGTGGCCAAGATCACCAACGCCAGTTTCGTAGTGACCAGCTTGGTCGAGGCCCAAGGCTCGGGCACGGAAGCGGCCCTGGCGGGCAACGCCAGCGAGGCCCTTTCACTGCGCCTCACGGGCTACGCCAACGCCGGGGATATCTGGTCGCTACGAATTGCCGGTGGCGGATCCCTGGCCGACCTGACGGTCACCTACAGTCTCAGCCCCGCGGATCTCGCGAATTCGACCTCGAACCTCGTGGACATGGCTGCGGGATTGGCTTCGCTCCTCAATGCCGCCACTGGGGACTACGCCTTGTTCACCGCGGCGGCCGAGAGCGACCGGATCGAAGTGGTGCGACTCGAGAACACCGCGTTCAACGTGGTGCTGACTGTGACACCTTCATCCGGTCAGGCGACCGCGGAGGTGGCGGGCACCGTGGCTTCGTCGTGGGTCAGTGATCTGGTGCTCGATCCGCGCGCTCCGGGAGACGTGTTCGAAGCGGACGACGTCTGGGGTGTGACGATTCTCGGGTATGGGACGACCACGTATCGCGTCGGCGAAACAAGTGACGGCCGGCTCCTCGCGGGCGTCCTCGCGGGCATCGCTGGCAAGTTGAGCGCTTCCGTGAATCCCGCGGTCATCACCGTGTCCGGCCAAGCCAGGCTGCGCTTGCATGCGGCGGATTTCTCCCTCCTGAGCGTGGGCCCGATCACGCAGACCCGGGTCAAAGCTTACGAGCTAAGCGTGACGCCCGGGGCGAGCATCCCCGTGCCGACCCCCATCACCTACGCCGACGGGGTCACCAGCACCAACTCCCATTGGTTGAGCGTCGACCTTCAACTGAAGGGTGAGTTCGCCGCAGGCGAGGATTGGACCGTCTCGGTGGATGGGCGTGACTTCACCTATTCGGTTCCGAAAGGAGAGGTCGCCGGGAACCGGACCCTGGGCAGGATCGCCGAGGAACTCGCGCTCAAGATCAACGCTGCACCGGGTTTGCCCTATGCCGCCACCGCCACCGCCGCCGGCAAACTGACCGTGTACGACGAAAACGCCGCGCCCGGAGAACAGGATCCGTTCAGCGTCTCGTTGCGGCGCGGTGGCAACAAGGTGGTGGGCGTGTTCGACATCGACCGCAGCGCGCTCATTCAGAGCTATGCCCAGGTCCAGATCGGGAGCATCGCCGGCTTCCCGATCTACCAGTACTTCCCTTATCTCGCGTTCACGTCGTTGGAGTTGGTGGATGGTGCAGGTCAGGTTCTCGCAAAGGATTGGTACGGCGTGCAGCCCGGTCCGGGAACAACGCCGCGCACCCCCACGCAGGATGTGGGAAGTTCCACCGACCGGGACGCCTTCCTGACCTATCAGTTCTCCAACCCCGGCACGTACACAGTCCGGGTCGGCTCGGTGCGGCAGTACCTCGGACTGACACCGCCAGGCGAGCCGACGATCTCCCAGGGGACACAGGGTGTCCCGGCCGGGATGTCGTACGACCTCAACGTCTCGCTCCAGCGGCATGCCACCAGCACCAACGCCATCGCGCTCAAGGACAAGCTCCTCACCGTCGTGGAAGGCGCCGGAGCCGGACAGTCGAGCCGGATCAAGTCGTACAACGCCGAGACACGCACCTATGAGCTCTACGACCTCTGGACCACTCCGGTAAACGCCACGAGCCGGTTCGAGATTTCGTATGATATCGACGACGAGTTCCCCGCGTATTCACCGGTGCTCGACCCTTATACCGTGGTGCTTTCGGGTCGCCCATCGGCGCCGGTGGTGGTGGACGTGATGCCGCGTCCGACGGTCACCTACAACTCGGAGCTCGCGTTCGATCCCGACGCCAATTTCGGCCGGAACGAGGCGGTTCAGGTCCGGGTCGCCACTAGCCAGGCGGTGCTGCGGTTCAGCGGCACGCCGAGCGGCGGCGCGACCTATCGCGTGATTCTGACGGGCGACGATCTCGAGACACCCCTGGCCTTCGAGAGAGCCTCGGGCGCAGGAGCGGCCAGCCTCGCCAGCATCGTGGAGGACCTGCGCGCGCTGGTGGACGGGCACGCGGACTTCTCGGCGGCGCTGGTCGGTTCGTCGCAGCTCCTGGTGAAGTCCGTGTCCCGGGGATCCGCTTTGGTGAACGGCAGCGCCGCGGCACAGACCGGCATTTCAGCATCGGTTGCCCTCGGGGGTGCCGTCCGTGACGGCGAGGTTTGGATCCTGAACGCGGGTGGCACCACGGTCACCCACACCGCCCAGGGAACGGAAACCCTCTACGACATCGCCACGGCGCTGGCGGCTGCGCTCCCGGCGGATCTTTTCAACGTGGCCCGATCAGGGAACACCCTGATGGTATCCCGCGACGACGGGACCGCGTTCGAGACCACGGTGGCCGTGAATGCCGTGCACTACTTCGTCGATGTGGAGGTTGTCGGCGGCAGCGTGACGGCGGAGGTGGTGCCGCAGCTGGTGTTCACACCTGCAACCTGGAATGTGCCCCAGTGGGTCACCGTCGCGGCCCTGGATGACCAGGTCCTCGACGGCCAGGACGCCCTGGTGTTCGCGCCCTTCGAACAGCGCATCAACGGCATTCGCGGCCCGCTCTTCATCGACGGCGCGGCGCGGGTCGGCGAGGAACGCTTCCTCTCGGATCCCTTCCGGTTGCCGGGGGAGACGAACTACCCGATGCCCGATGGCTTCATCGAATCCTTCCTCACCACCGGAGGATCCGGCGCGCTGCTGCGCGATCCCTGGGCCACTCACACCAGCCGCACGCTCGGCGAGGAGCGACCTGGGTTTGATCCTCGTACGAACGAGTTCCT
>JADLFD010000654.1 GCA_020845805.1 Verrucomicrobiales bacterium
CTTCAGGGCCGATTCCTGTTCCTGCGTGTAGAGGCGGTCGTTGCGCACGTGGGCGCGTTCGCTTTCGAGAAGTTCGCTGGCGCGTTGCAGCTTCTGCCACGCCTCGCGGAGGGCGCCGTCGTCGAAGGGCGACCTTGTCTCCGGACGGGCTGTCGTGCTGAACCAGAGCACCCGGTCCGCCTCGAGCTGGGCTTGAACCTTGCGCAGGCGCGCCTCGTATTCCTTGAGATTGCCCTCCTGTTCGCGCAACAGGTCGATGTCATCGTGCCAGCGGCGGCGCTCGCGTGCGATCTTGGCGGCCTCCTGCTGAAGCTGCATTGCGGTCTCGCGCTGGCGGGCCTCCTCCTTGTGGACACGCTCGCGCATGGCCGCGACCTCTTCGGCGGACGTGGCCCAATCCGGAAGCATGGGGGCCGAGAGGGCGGATTCGAGTTCCTGGCGTTCCGACTCGAGAAGGCTCCGTTCACGTTCGATCTCCTCGCGCTGGTCGCTCAACGCCCGGGCCTTGGCATCAATGGCCTCCTGGGCGGCGGCCACCCGTTCACGCTGCGTGCGCAACTCGGCCAGCTCCGTCTGCTGGACAACGGCATCGGAGTGCTGGATGAGCAGTGCCTTCACTTCGGACTCCAGGGCATTGCGTTCATGCACGGTGCGCTGCAGCCGCGTCTCGAGTTCCTCGCGATCCTTGGTCAGGCGCATCAGTTCATCCCGCAAGGCCTGAATCTGGGATTCGGATGCGACGGCGGCCGCGGCATTCGATTCCTGGCTGATGCGTGCCAGCGTCCGCTCCACCTCCGCGAGGTCGGCCGGGGTGACGCCGGTTTCATCGGGCGGCGGAATCACACCGGGGTTCAGGAGTTCACGCACGCGCCGCACAACCTGACGTGTATCGTCGGCGTGGGGGATGACATCGGCGACACCGAGGCGGATGCACTTCACCACCAGCATCAGCTCGGGCTCGGAAGAAAGGAGGGCCACGGGGGCGGTCGGCTGGACCTGCTTCAGCGATTCAAAAACCTGGAGTCCGGTCGTTCCGGGCAGTTGCTCGGCGATGAGTGCGAGATCGAACCATTCGTTCCGTGCGGCCTCGATGGCCTCGTCGGCAGTCAGGTGGGAGCGCACGTCGAAACCCGCATCGGCCAGCGACAGTACGATGCGTCGCTTGAGCTTGGGATCGTTGTGGGCGATCAAGACTTTCTTGACGGGATTCATGGGTGCACGATGAACGGAGGCACGTTGCGGACGGTGTACGCCGACACCCCTTCATCGCCACACCATATCGCTGTCAGCCGGGGATTTACCCGTGGTTTACAGCACCCTGGGCAGTTCACCCCGGGGTGTTTTGGGGTGAATTCGGAAAAACGCGGAGATGCGGAGGCGCGGAGAGGACGCGAAGGGGGGAGAGATCAGAGGTCGGAAGTCAGAGGTCAGAGATTGGAGGTCGGAGAATGCTTCGGTCGCCCATCTGCCGTGGTTCGATTCTGTGCATTCCGTGTGCTTCGTGGTTCATCTCTGTGCTTCGTGGTTCATCTCCGGAATTATGACCACAGAGCACACGGAATGCACAGAATCGGAAATCCGACCGATCTCCGATCTTCTGACCTCTGATTTCCGACTTCCGACCTCTTTCATAAAAGGTCAGGAACGGAACAGCACACTCTCGCGGTTGAACATCTTCACCGCCCAGGTGAGGCTGGCGGCGGCATAGACCGAGGTCGAAAGGAAGATGAGCGTGATGTACGGCCAGTTGAAAATTCCGGAGACCAGTTCCTTGGAAAGGAGGGCGACGTTGAGGACGGGAATGCAGGCCAGCGTGGCGTTGAGATCGACTCCCGGGAGTGTTGCCAGCATCGCGGGCAGGATGACGACAATCACGAGCGGCGAAAGGTAGCTTTGCGCCTCCTTGTAGCTCTTGGCGAACAACGAAATCGTGAAGAGCACGGAGGAAAAGAGGATGGCGACGGGCAGGACCATCGTCAGTGAAAGCAGGAATCCGCCCGGATGAAGGGAGGGCAGTGCGTGCCGTACGGCGGCGCCCCCGGCACCGCGGGCCACCGAAGCCATGGCCTCCCGGGCGAAGAGGGAGGCGCCCAGGCCGAAGGTGACGACCGTTGAAAGCGCGGAAAGGACAACCGTCGCGAGGGATGCCGTCAGCACCATCAGGAACTTGCCCAGCACGATCTCGGTGTGGCTGGCCGGACTGCAGAGCAGCGTTTCCATGGTGCCGCGTTCCTTTTCGCCGGCGGCGAGGTCCATGGCCGGATACATCGCCCCGGAGAATGCCAGAAGGATGATCACACAGGGGATGATTCCGCCGATCAGGTTGCCGCCGACCTTCTCCGGCGGGGCGACATTCTGCCGGGTGAGCTCGAAGGGTTTCAGCAGCGATGGCGGAACTCCCCGCTCCTCCAGCCGGGCCTGGATGAGCTTCTCCCGGTAGTCGCGGAAGAAACGGTCGATCTCACCGGCGGCGAATCCCGAGCGGAGTTCCCCTTCGTAGGTGTAGATCGTCACCGTGGCGGGCCGGCCCTCGTGCAATGAGCGGTCGAAATCGTCCGGAATCCGCACGGCGGCGCGGAGCTTCTTTTCGGAAATGCGGGTGCGAAAATCATCGGCTGAAGGAACGATCTTCAGACGCGGCTGTGCAGCGAGGGCCGCCCGGACCTTGGGCGAATCCTCGCCGCCAAGGAGCATGACGGTGGGCGTCTCCGTGCGCACCTTGCGGACCAGCTTTGTCGTGACGGTGCCGAATGCGACAAAGATGACGGGCATCAGTAGCGTCGGGATCACGAACATCGACACGAGCGTCCGCCTGTCCCGTAGGGAATCCTTCAGCTCCTTCAGGTAGACGGTGGTGGCATGGCGCAGGTTCATGCCGCGCTCTCCGCTCCGATGGTGCGCACGAAGACCTCCTCCATGTCGGACGTGCCGGTGCGTTCCTTGAGTTCCGTGTGCGATCCTTCGGCCAGCAGCCGGCCGCCGTGCACCACGCCGATCACGTCACAGAGCTTTTCCACTTCGCTCATGATGTGAGTGGAATAGATCACGGTCTTGCCGCGATCGCGGCAGTCCCGGACGAAGGCGATGATCGTGCGTGCGGCCAGGACATCGAGCCCCAGGGTCGGTTCGTCAAAGATGATGACGTCGGGGTCGTGGACCAGCGTGCGCGCGATCGATGTCTTCTGCTTCATGCCCGTGGAAAACGTGTCGACCCGCCGGTCCAGGAAATCATGCATGTGAAGCTCGGTCGCGAGATGTTCGGTACGGCGTGTGATTTGTTCCGCGGAAAGATCATTGAGTTTCCCGAAGTAAGCGATGGTTTCGCGGGCGGTGAGGCGGCCGTAGAGCGCGGTGCTGGTCGCCAGGAAGCCAAGCCGGGCGCGAACCCGGGCGGGATGGTCGGTGACGGAAAGTCCGGCCACGCTGGCGCTGCCGGCGGTGGGCTGGAGAAGGGTGGCGAGCATGCGCAGGATCGTGGTCTTTCCCGCCCCGTTCACGCCCAGCAGCCCGTAGATCGAACCGGGCCGGCAGGTGAAGGACACGTCATCCACGGCCCGGATTTCACCGCGTTTCCTGTGACGAAAGACCTTGGTCAGATGACGTGCCTCGATCATGCCGGCTGTTCGCGGTGGAAGCGGCGCCATCATGCCCCGATGGGATGCCAGGTGGTCTTGAATTCCAGCCAGTCGCGGATGGACTGGAGGCCTTGTGCTGCCTCCGACGCCCAGTTGATCCGCTCCTCGGCGCGGAGGAGCTTCACGCGCTTGATCGACGCCGCGGCGCCGGTTTCGAGGACCTTGCGCTCCTCCGGTCCGGCAACCCCGCCGATGCCGCGCAGGTGCTGGTGGGTGGCGAAGGTGGGAATGATTTCGCGACGGAAGCCCGTGAGCAGATTCACCACGCCGCCGGGCAGATCACTGGTGGCGAGCATTTCCCCCAGAAGGATGGACGGGTAGGGCTGGGTCTCCGACGCCAGGGCGACAACGGCATTTCCGCTGAGGATCGTCGGGACGATCAGGGAAACAAGCGCGAGCAGCGGAGCATCGTCCGGTGCAATCAGGCCGATGACTCCCATGGGTTCGGTGACGGTGAAGTTGAAGAACGGACCCGACACCGGGTTCACATTGCCGAGGACCTGTTCGAATTTGTCGGCCCAGCCCGCGTAATGGACGATCCGGTCCACGGCCGCGCTGACTTCGTCCCGGGCAGCCCGCGGCGTTGCACCGCCGAGACCCACCGCTTCCGCGAGTTCGGCAGAGCGGGCCTCCATCATTTCCGCGAGCCGGTAGAGGATCTGGCCGCGGTTGTAGGCGGTGCGACGGGCCCAGGAGGCGCCGGCCTTGGCGGCGGCCTCCACGGCGTTGCGGAGGTCCTTGCGCGTGCATTGGGGGACGTGCCCGACGAATGCGCCGCGGCGGTCCTTCAGCGCAAACGTGCGCCCGCTTTCGGAGCGGATGAACGCTCCGCCGACGTAGACTTTCGGTGTCTTGGTGATGATGAGTCGCGCCATGGGGTGTCCTCAGGTCAGCCGGACGTAGTCGGCCAGTCCGTGGCGCCCGCCCTCGCGCCCGAAGCCGGACTCTTTGTATCCGCCGAAGGGTGACGCCGGATCAAACTTGTTGTAGGTGTTGGCCCAGACGACGCCGGCCTTCAGTTCCGTGCTCATCTTGAGGATGCGCGAACCCTTGTCGGTCCAGACACCGGCGCTGAGTCCGTAGGGCGTGTTGTTGGCCTTCTCGATGGCTTCGTCGACCGTGCGGAATGTGAGCACGGAGAGCACGGGGCCGAAGATTTCCTCGCGGGCCACGCGGTGGCTCTGCTGCACGCCTCCGAGAAGGGTCGGGCGGAAATACCAGCCCCGCGAGGGCAGGGGGCACGGGGGCTGGAAGAGGTCGGCACCTTCCCTGACGCCGATGTTCACCAACCGGCGGATCTTTTCGAGCTGTTCGCGTGAATTGATCGCGCCGATATCCGTGTTCTTGTCGAGCGGATCCCCGACGCGCAGGGCGCGGAGCCGGTTCTTGAGCCTGGCCATGACCGCGTCGGCGATGCCCTCCTGCACCAGCAGCCGGGAACCGGCGCAGCAGACATGTCCCTGGTTGAAGAAGATGCCGTTGACGACGCCTTCAACCGCCTGGTCGAGCGGTGCATCCTCGAACAGGATATTGGCCGCCTTGCCGCCCAGTTCGAGGGTGAGCTTCCGGCCGGAGCCGGCGGTGGCGCGCATGATCCTTCGCCCCACCTCGGTCGATCCGGTGAAGGCGATCTTGGCGGCCGACGGGTGGGTAACGA
>JADLFD010000655.1 GCA_020845805.1 Verrucomicrobiales bacterium
CCCGCGACCCCGCGGGATTTCATCCGCGACATCGTAGCCGATGATCTGGCGGCGGGCCGTCATGCGCGTATCGTCACGCGCTTCCCGCCGGAGCCCAACGGCTACCTGCACATCGGCCATGCCAAGAGCATCTGTCTGAATTTCGGTGTCGCGCGCGAGTTCGCGGGCCAGTGCAACCTGCGGATGGACGACACGAACCCCACCAAGGAGGACGTCGAGTACGTGGACTCGATCACCACCGACGTGAAGTGGCTGATCGAAGGCTGGGCGGACACCAACCTGGGGCTCAAGGCGAAGGGGGCCACGCCCGCCAGCCAGGAGATCGGCGGGAAGAAGGATTTCCACCTCGCCGCCGAGCGCACCCTGGGGCGGCCGGTGGAACCATTCTTCGCGTCGGATTACTTCGGTCCTTTGTACGAGATGGCCGAACGCCTGGTGGAAAAGGGGTGCGCGTACGTCTGCGATCTGACCGCGGAGGACATGGATCAGTATCGTGGCGCGCCGGACCGGCCGGGGCGCGAGAGCCCCTGGCGGAGTCGCAGTGTGGCGGAGAACCTGGATCTCTTCCGACGCATGCGCGCGGGCGAGTTTCCGGACGGTGCCCGCACCTTGCGCGCGCGCCTCGACATGGCGTCACCGAACGTCTGGCTGCGCGATCCGGTGCTGTACCGCATCCGTCACGCCGAGCATCACCACACGGGCAAGGCCTGGTGCATCTACCCGATGTACGACTTCGCCCACTGCGTGAGCGACTATCTCGAGGGCATCACGCATTCGATCTGCACGCTGGAGTTCGAGGTGCATCGCCCGTTGTACGACTGGATTCTGTCCAGCCTCGACCTGGCGCGTCCGCTTCCGCACCAGTTCGAGTTTGCGCGGCTGAACCTGACCTACACGGTCATGAGCAAGCGCAAGTTGCTCCAGTTGGTCGACGAGAACCTGGTCACGGGCTGGGACGATCCGCGCCTGCCCACGATCTCGGGCATTCGCCGGCGGGGGGTGCGGCCGGAGGCGTTGCGCGAGTTCGCGCGGTCCATCGGAGTCACCAAGTACGACGGCGTCACTGATGTGGCGGTGCTCGAGCATTGCATTCGAGGCGATCTGAATCCTATCGCGCAACGCCGGCTTGGCGTGTTGCGCCCGCTCAAGGTGGTCCTTACGAACCTTCCCGAAGGCCATGAGGAATTCGTCCAGGCGACGAACAATCCCGAGGACGAAACGGCGGGGACACGGCCGGTGCCGTTCACTCGCGAAGTGTACATCGAGCGCGACGATTTCATGGAGACCCCGCCGAAGGGTTACTTCCGGCTGCAGCCGGGCGGGGAGGTGCGGTTGAAATATGCCGGCATCATCCGGTGCCAGGAAGTGGTGAAGGATGCCGCGGGGCAGGTGGTGGAGGTGCGCTGCACGCTGGACGAAGGGAGCCGCACGGGCGGGCCCACGTCCAATCGCAAGGTGAAGGGCACCATCCATTGGGTCAGTGCCTCCCGCGCGCTGGAGGTGGAGGTCCGCTTGTATGATCGGTTGTTTCTGGTGCCCGAGCCGGATGCGGGAGGTGACTTCAAGTCCCACCTGAACCCCCATTCCCTGGAAGTCATCCGGGCCAAGGTCGAGCCGTCACTGGCGCAGGCGGATTCGGCGACTCGATACCAGTTCGAGCGCGTGGGTTACTTCGCGTTGGATGCGGAGTCGAAGCCGGGTGCGCTGGTGCTCAATCGCACCATCACCCTCAAGGATTCCTGGTCCAAGGAAGCGAAGAAGGGATAGTCACCGCCTCCGGCGGGCGCCCCTCCGCCACGCTTGAGAGAAGCCATGAGCGAGTTCTCCCAGGTTGCGCGGACGAAGCCTCCGGGAGTGCCACGGTGGGCGCGCGGGCTGGTGGCCGCCGGGGTGCTCCTGGCCGTGCTCGGATTCTGGGAGCGCGGCAGCGGTCGGACGAAGTTGGCCTTGGAACGCGAGCGGTTGCGCACGGCGGGGGAGCGCACCGTGCTCCGCGAACTCTTGCCGGCACCGGTGGCCGACGCGTCCAACGCCTGGACCGCGATGCTGCCGTGGACGAACCAGCTTCATTCCCTTACCGGCGCGCTGACCCGCGCGTCGATGTGGATCTGGGCCCAGCCTGGGATCCTGCAGCGGATCCCGGTCTCTCGCGCTGAGGAGGGCGGAGCTCCGGAAGTGGCCGAAGTGCGTGCGTTCCTCGCCGCACAGCCCGCATTGGTCCGGGGAGTGCAGGACGCGGTCCTGCGCCCCGAGTATGAACCCGGGATGCGCTACACCAACGGGTTCTTCGACCTGCCGGCGGACGCGGTGGTGGGTCGGCGCGGCGGCCAGTTGTTGATGGCCGTGGTGGCGGAGGCGTTGGCGCGCGGTGCGGCCGACGAGGCGGCCCAGGGCCTCGAAGCGCTGCTGAGCTTGGCGGCGCACCTGGATCGCCAACCCTTGCTGATTTCGGGGATGGTGGGGTGCAGCCTCACGCAATTGGCCGTGCCGCTGACCGCGCAGGTGCTGGCCGTGGAGGGCGTCCCTGACGCCGTACTGGAGCGCCTGCAGCGCCGTTGGTCACAACTCCAACCTGCCGCGGCGCTCGAGCGCCACTTGGAGTTCGAACGTGCTCTGTCCCTAGACCATTACCGGCTGCTGGTGGAATCGGCGGAGCGCCGCCGCAAGGCGGGGGAGTGGCCGGCCGAGGCGGCGGAAATATTTGGCGTGCCCGAGCCTTCGGTCTGGGTCCGGGAAGCTCGACGGTGGGTGCAGGAACCGCTGTGGGGCGTGCTCTGGGCTGACCACGAAGTCGCGTGGTCGTTGCGTCGGTGGGCGGATCGTCTGCATGTGACGCGCACGGGTCGGCACGAAGGGTGGAGTACGGCCTGGCATGATATCGCCGGGCTGGACGTCAAGGCGGGCAGCATCGAGGACGTCGAATGGCCGGGGGTCCAGCCGCCATCGCGTTGGGATCGGGTGCGATGCCGGTTCGCGCTGGGAGGCCCGGTGCTGATTCCCGAGAGCACCTGGTTTCGATCGGCGGTCCGGGCGGAAGTGGCGGCGCGCCTGGGTGAAGCCGCGGTCGCCGTGCGCCGGTATACGCTGCGCCACCGGAATCCTCCGACGTCCACCGCGGCGTTGGTGCCTGAGTTTCTGCCCGAGCCATTGCTCGACCCGATGGACCGGCGGCCTCTGCGGTTGCATTCACGCGGGGTGGGGCGTGTGCCGTACTCGGTGGGCCACGATGGCACGGACGAGCAGGGGAGCTGCGCGGTCGAGGGCGATCACCCTTACCGCACTCCGATGGACGGGCGGGACTGGGTGTTCCCGGCCGTGACGGACTGAGTTCGCCCGTTTGGCTGGGCGCAGGGCGGGCCGCCGAGGGCCCGTGGTGCTGCGGCGGTTGGCCGGTAGCGGTTGGCGCGTGACCCTTCAGCCTTCGGTTTGGCGCCCGGCGAGGACTCGTTTGGTCGGGACGTAGTTGGCAATGTACTGCCGGTAGAATTCCGCGAACGTACCGGCTTTCAGGTGCGCACGTATTTCCGACATGAGGGTGAGATAGAGGTGCGTGTTGTGCACCGAGAGCATCCGCAGGCCGAGGATTTCGTCGACGTTGAGCAGGTGTCGGATGTAGGCGCGCGTGAAGTTGCGGCAGCAGTAGCAGGTGCACCCTTCCTCCACGGGACGGAAGTCGGCCTTGTTGTAACCGGCCTTCGCGTTGACCGCGCCCTTGTGGGTGTAGGCGGTTCCGTTGCGGGCCACGCGCGTGGGCAGGACGCAATCGAACATGTCCACTCCGCGCGCGATGAGTTCGATCATCTGGGCGGGGGTTCCGAGCCCCATGGCGTAGCGGGGTTTGTGCGCGGGCAGGTGTGGCTCGGTCAGGTCGATGGCGCGCAGCATTTCCGGTTCGGGTTCGCCGACGCTCACGCCTCCGATGGCATAGCCGTCGAATTCCATGCCCACGAGTTCCTTGGCGCAGCGTTCGCGTTCCTCGGCGTGGCCGCCGCCCTGGACGATGCCGAACACCGATTGTCCGGGCGCGCGCTCCTGCTCGCGGCATTCGCGTGCCCACCGCAGCGTGCGATCGACGGCGGACTTCAGTTCCTTGGGTTTGGCGCCCGCGGGCGGACACTCGTCGAAGACCATGGCGATGTCGGAGCCCAGCACTTTTTGGATGTGCATGGATTCCTTGGGTCCGAGAAAGAGGGGGGAACCGTCGAGGTGGCAGCGGAATTCCACGCCGTGTTCGGCGATGCGCCGGATCTTCGCGAGGCTAAAGACCTGGAACCCGCCGCTGTCGGTCAGGATGGGAAGGGTCCAGTTCATGAACCGGTGCAGCCCGCCGGCGGCCGAGATCACGTCGAGGCCGGGGCGGACGAACAGGTGGTAGGTGTTGCCGAGGATCACCTGGGTGCCGGACTCCAGCAGTTCGCGTGGGTCCATGGCCTTGACCGAGGCCTGGGTGCCCACGGGCATGAACACGGGAGTCTCGATGACTCCGCGTGTGGTGCTGAGGCGCCCGAGCCGGGCGCGGGTGGTGGTGTCCGTGGCGAGCAATTCGAACATCGGCGCGGATGAGGCCACAGAATCGGCGGCCTGCCGAGTCTGGAGGCGGGAAGCCCGCTTGATCGTAGGGGGGAGGTGCGGACAGTGTCCCGGCACGCCCATGCAGGAA
>JADLFD010000656.1 GCA_020845805.1 Verrucomicrobiales bacterium
ACCCCCACCGGTTCGTAGCTGCCATTGGCCGCGATGACCTTCTTGTACCACCCGGCGAAGTAATAGTCGTTGTCCGCCTGCTGATTCACTTCCGGGCTGTGCGCATTGCCGGGGAGATCGTTGATCGACCCGTTTTCCTGCACAAAGGTGGCGTCGGCACCCCCGCCGTTCCCGGCCGGCCAGCCATCGTCGTCACGCCCGACCACCAGGGGGAAGACCGGTTGCGGCAGGGGATCGAGCTGGACGTAATCGATGCCCATCCATTGCCCGCCGCCGTCGGCGCTGTGATTCACGCCCTTCAGGGTGACGATGTTATCCCATCCCGGTCCGACCTCGGCCTTCACGCTGGCCAACGTGAACGGAGCAGTGACGTAGTCGACGTCCAACGTGTCGTTGCGGATGAGGATTTCGGACTGAATCGGCACGCCGTTGAAGGTGATCTCCACACCGTACTGCGGATCGGCGCCGCTGGTATCGAGGTTGTTCGCATCAAAGGACACCACCAGCCGATCGGTGGGCTTGAGCGTCGCAGGAAGATTGAAGTGGTAACGCTTGGAATTGTCCGCGCCAGCGAAGGCACGCTCGGCGGCTTCCTCGTTCACCAGTACCGACCCGACCGGGGTATACTCGCCATTCTCGGCGATCACCTTGGTGTACTCGCCCGCGAAGTAGTAGTCGTCATCCGCCTGCCCATCGATCTCGGGGCTGGCGGGATTCCCAGGCAACTCGTTGGTCCCCGCCTCTTGCACGAACGTGGCGTTGGCGCCGCCGCCATCAGCGCGCGGCCAGCCGTTGTCGTCCTTGCCCACGGACCAGGGGAACGGGGCCGGCACCACGGGATTCAGCTGAACGTAATCAATGCCCATCCAGTTGCCGCCGCCGTCCGCGTTGAAGCTGATCCCCTTGAGGGTCACGATATTGTCAAAACCGGCGCCCAGCTGGGCGTTCACCTTCGAGAGGGTGAACGGCGCGGTGCTCAGGGTCTGGTTCAGCTGCTCGGTCCGGATGACAATCTGGTCCTGGATGCGGACATTGTTGAAATAGACCTCAATGCCCCACCGGGGATCCGCGGCGTCCTCCTGGAGGTTGGAGGCGTCGAAACTGACGGACAGCAGGCTGTCCGCGCTCAGCGTCGCGGGGAGATTGAAGTGATAGCGCAACTCGGTGTCGTCTCCGGCGAAGGCGCGTTCGGCCGCCTCTTCGTTGACTCGCACTTCGCCCACGGGAGTGTAGGCACCGTTTCCGGCGATGACGGTCGTGTAGACTCCGGCAAAATAGTAGTCGTTGTCCGCCTGCTGATTCACCTCGGGGCTGTTCGGGCTGCCCGGCAGCGGGTTGGTCACCCCGTTTTCCTGCACGAAACTGGTATTGGGCCCACCGCCGTTGCCCGTCGGCCAGCCGTTGTCATTCAGCCCGACGGACCACGGCAGCACCGCGGGCGGAATCGGCTTGGCGACCGGGATGAGCTGGACCTGATCGATGCCCAGCGAATTTCCGCCGCCCTCGGCGCTGTGGCTGATGCCACGCAGCGTGACGATGTTGTCGAAGCCCGGACCGACGCCCGCATTCACGCTCGCCAGCGTGAACTGAGGCGTGGTGATCGGCTGGTCGAGTTGCCCCGCGCGAATCACCGTCTCCGGCATCACGCGCACGCCGTTCACCCAGACTTCCACCCCATAACCTGCCGCCGCCACGCCGGACTCGAGGTTGAGCGCGTCGAACGTCACCGCCAAGAGGTCGGTGGGGAGCAGCGAATTGGGGAGGTTGAAGTGATAACGCAGCTCGTTCTCCGCCCCCGCAAACCCGCGTTCCGCCGCCTCTTCGTCCGCCGTCACCACGCCGACCGGCGTGTAGGTGCCGTTGGCCGGAATGACATTCGTGTACACCCCGCCAAAATAGTAATCGTTGTCCGCCTTGCCGGCTCCCGCGGTGCTGACGGCGCTGCCCGGCAGCGCATTGACCGTTCCGTTCCCCTCGACGAACGCCGTGTTGGTGCCGCCCCCGCTTCCGCTCGGCCAGCCGTCGTCGTCCAATCCCACCGCCCAGGGCAGTTTCGGAGCCGGGATGCGCACGGTCTCCTGGTTCAACTGGACGTAATCGATCCCCATCCAGTTTCCGCCACCATCAGCGTTGTAGCTGGTCCCACGCAGACTCACGATGTTGTCCGCACCGGGACCCACCTCGGCGTTCACGCTGGCCACCGTGAATTGCGGGGTCGTGTAGTCGACGTCGATCTGCGGTGGCCGGATCACGATCTGTGGCTGAACCAGCACGCCGTTGACCCAAACCTCCACGCCGAACCGCGGGTCGGCGCCACTGGTGTCCAGATTGAAGGCGTCGAACGTGACGGAAAGCAGACTCGAGGGCGTCAGCGTCGAGGGAAGATTGAAGTGGTACCGCAAATCGAGGTCGTTCCCCGCGAAGGCGCGTTCCGCCGCCTCCTCGTTCACGTCCACGACCCCCACAGGATCATACTCGCCATTCCCGGCGATCACGCGGGAATAGTCGCCGGCCAGATAATAGTCGTTGTCGGCCGCACCCGGTTCCGACGTGCTGAATGGACTGCCCGGCAGCGGTGTGGTGGTGCCGGTTTCCTGCACGAAACTGGCCTCGCCCCCGCCCGCGGTACCCGCCGGCCACCCGTTGTCATCCAAGCCGACCGTCCACAACACCTGACCCTGAGCTGGCAGCAAGGAAAATGACGCCACGGAGAGGGCCAGGCAAAACGCTGGCCCGATGACTCGCCTGCTGGGGTACATGGCGGCGACCGTTGCAAAGCCGTTTCAAGAGTGTCAAACCGAAACCCGCGCGAATTCGTTTCGACTCCAAAGCGTCCCTGTCCTCACGATCCGCAATGGCCCCCGCGCGTTCGTACTCCCCACGCTCCCGCGCCCACCCCGGCACGATCCCGCAATCCAGCCCGGCCATACCACCCTCTCTATCCCCATTCCGCCGCGCCGCCCTGCTGGCTCTGGTCCTCCTCGGCACTCCGCTTCCCGCGCCCTCCGCCGTCACTCCCGCCCCCCTTCCCGCGCTGGGGGACGACGCCCTCGTACGGGAGCTGGTCACCGCGGAGGAGACCGGCCTGGTTCTAACACGGAAACTCCAACTCCTGGCCCAGGGACTCTTCGAGCTTCGCTTGCCCGGCCCCGCCCCCGAGGCCGCCCAGGTGTTCGCCCCCTCGGTGCTGATCGTGGACCTCGGCCCGGCGCCCGCGGACTCCGGGACAGGGAGCGGGAACGTTGGCGTGGCGGCGGCGACTCAGCCCTGGCCCGCACAGACGTCGTCCACACGTTCCACTGCGATCGACCTCTGGCGTCCGCTGCTGGACCAGGTCTCCCATTTTGACCACGCCCGATTCAGCCTCACGCGCGGACAGCATCCCGCGGGCAACCTCCTGCGCTACGAGGCCACCGTGCGCTTTGACGGCCTTGCGCGCATGAAATCCGGAGATTGGCGCTCGCTGCAGACCGACCTGCGCCTGGTCTGGGAACGGACCGCCTCCGCCGATGGACGGGCCGACGAATGGCGCATCACGGAGTGGCGCACTGGCGCCCTCGGGGGAAGCTCCAGTCCTCGTCGGCTGTTTGTCGAAGCGCTCGATACTGCGCTCCGCTCCCCAGGCGAGGTCTCACGCCTGCGACGCTCTCAGCACTACGAAGCGGTCGTGGAGTACTACCGCACGGGCATGAAAAAACTGCCGCATCCCTACTTCGCTCCAATCTCCGTGAACCAGAAGGAGGGCCTGGCCATTGCGGACATCAACGCCGACGGTTACGACGACATCTATGTCACCGTTCGGCTCGGCAAGAATTTGCTGCTCATCAATCACGGGGACGGAACCTTCTCGGAACAGGCGGCTCGCTATCACCTCGACTTGCCGGGACACACCACCTGCGCGCTGTTCGCGGACTTCGACAACGACGGCGATCTCGATGCCATGCTGGGACGCAGCCTCCTCAAGTCGACCTACCTCGAGAACCGCGGAGGGACCTTTGTCCAACTTCCCATTCCCGCCTTCATGCCCATGGCCGTGATTTCCATGGCGGCGGCCGACTACAATGGCGATGGACTGCTGGACCTCTATTTGTGCACCTACCGGCCCGCCGCCCCCGCCGGGTCCGGCATGGCGGGCGGTTACGGACAGGTGGCCAAGGAAGGCGACTTCGACTGGCCCGACGAATTCTTCCCTCCCGAGCAAGCACGCGAGTTCCGCCAACGGCTCTCCGAACATCGCCAACGGCACGGCGCCAGTGTGCTCGACCAACTCGGCCCCCCCAATGTCCTGTTGGTCAATCGTGGCGGCGGCCGCTTCGAACCCGCCCCCGAGAATCCCGTCGTCGGGGTGTGGCGGAATTCCCTCCAGGCCACGTGGTGCGACTACAATGGCGACGGACGCCCGGACCTCTACATCCCC
>JADLFD010000657.1 GCA_020845805.1 Verrucomicrobiales bacterium
GGCGAAGAACGCGCCGGCGGCGGTGGCGGCGGACGTATCGCGTTGTACTTCGATTCGGATGACTTCACGGGAGACGTGCGCGCGTGCGGCGGCGTCGGTGGCGAGGCCGGAAAGCCGGGAGGCGCAGGCACGATCTACCGCCGGCGCGTCACAGATCTCTTGGGAACGTTGACGATCGACAACTGCGGTCGCCTGGGCGGCGCCACTGATCTGGAGCCAACCACCGAGTTGGCGGCGCATGTGATCGTCCGCGGCGGCGGCACCCTGGCGCATCGTCGAGGCGAAAGCCCCGCGGTGCTTACCATCACCGGAGACCTGCACGTCGAAGCCGACGGCTTGATCTCCGCCCGCGGCCGCGGCTTCCCGACCAGCGACGGACCGGGATCCACCCGACCCGTGTCCTGCTGCTCGAGCGGGGGAAGCCATGCTGGCACCGGCGGGGTCGGACGCGACGCCGCCCGCGCCGGTTCCACGTATGGTTCGATCTTCGAACCCCAGACCGCTGGCAGTGGCGGCGGCCGAACGCTCTCGTTTGGCGATGGAGGCGCCGGTGGAGGCGCCCTGAAACTGATCGTGCAGGGCACCCTCAGGAACGATGGCCACATCGACGCCGAGGGCGCCCCCGGTGAAGCTTACGCAGGGGGCGGAGCCGGCGGCAGCCTCTGGATCGTCGCACCCCGCCTCACCGGAGGAGGTGCTTTTTCCGTGGTCGGAGGTTCGGGATCGGCCCTGGGCGGCGGCGGGGGCGGGGGCGGCCGACTCGCCCTCGAATACGATCAGGACACGTTCACCGGCGTCTTCCTCATCCACGGTGGTGACGCGGGAGAAAGCAGCCAGTTCGGAGGCGCCGGCACCTTTCACCGCAAGGTGCGCAGCGCCGCACGCGGCCTGGTCCTGATCGACAACGCCGGACGGACCAACGGCGTGACCGAAGTGGATCGAGAGTTCGACTTGGACGCCGACCTTCGCCTGCGTGGCGGGGCGATCCTCGCCACCCGCTTCGAGACCCGACCTTCCACCTTCCGCCTGCGCGGCACTGTCACCGTGGAAACCCACAGCGCGCTCTCCGCCTCGGGCCGCGGGTACCCCGAAAACCAGGGCCCGGGCAGCGGCGCCCGCGATTCCTGCTGCACCGCGGGAGCCAGTCATGCGGGCTCGGGCGGAGAGGGCCGCGATGGCTCGCCGCCGGGAGCCAACTACGGTTCGATTACCGAACCGTCGGAAGCCGGGAGCGGAGCACCCGAGGCCACCAGCTTCAGCGAAGGTCAGGGCGGCGATGGCGGCGGCGCGCTGCGTCTGATCGTCGAGGGAGAGCTTCGCGTGGACGGGCGCATCGAATCCGAGGGCGGCGCCGGGGGAAGCTACGCTGGCGGTGGCAGTGGCGGCAGCCTGTGGATCTCGACACCGCGGCTCGCAGGCTCCGGCACCCTCTCGGTCGCTGGCGGACCGGGCTCGCCGCTGGGCGGCGGCGGCGGCGGCGGTGGACGGCTCGCGCTGTACGTCGCACAGAATGCGTTCACAGGAACCTTCGCCACCCAGGGCGGTCGAGGCATCCAGGTCGGAGGGAGCGGCACCACTTACCTCAAGCTCGCAGATGCCCCGCGAGGCCTGTGGATCCTCGACAACGGAGGCCAGACCAATGGCGTGACCGAAGTCGATTCCACCTTCTCCTTCACCGAGGATGTGCTCATCCGTCACGGCGCCATCCTCGCCCCCCGCGCGCGGGGAATCCCATGGAACCTCCACTTCCCCGGGAATCTTCATATCGCCGCCGGCGGGGTGCTGTCCGCCACCGGACGCGGCTTCGCAGGCGGAGATGGGGCTGGCGCACCCGGTCCTGTCCCATCCTATGCCGCGGGCGGCAGCCACGGCGGCCGCGGGGGTCACGGCGACAACCACGCCGCCGTCACCACGCACGGCTCCCTCACGGAACCTCAGATCCCGGGAAGCGGCGGGGGCAACACGCTGACCTTTGGAGAAGGCGGACGCGGAGGCGGCGCCGTTCGTCTGCGCGTCGACGGTGAACTCCGGATCGACGGGCGCCTGGAAGCGGAGGGCACCACCGGAGGCAGCTACGCGGGTGCGGGCGCCGGGGGCAGCCTTTGGATCCAGGCGCGCCAACTCACGGGATCCGGACGCATCTCCGCCCAAGGCGGCAGTGCCCTGCGCAACGATGGCGGTGGTGGCGGTGGCGGCCGGGTCGCCCTCTACTTCGATACGCTCGACGATGCCCTTCTGGATCAACTCACCGCGGGCGGAGGCGACGGGGCCCAGCAAGGCGGCGGAGGGACGCTCTACCTGAAGGCCAACGCCAGCCCGGTGGGCGAGATCATCGTCGACCGTTCCCCGCTTGATAAGGACACCGCGCCCACCGAGTTCTGGGGGCACGTGCGAATCCCCGGATCCCTGCGCATCCGCTCCGGCGCCCTCGTAAGCCATCCGCAGGGACACCCGTTCCAACTCGGCGTTCAAGGTGACCTCACTCTCGCCAGCGGCGGATTCATCAACCTCGATGGACTCGGGTATCCGGCCGAAACCGGCCCGGGCGGCGCTCCGGACAACGCCGGCGCGGGCCACGGTGCCCCGGGAGGGACTGCCAGGGACGGCACCCCGGGGGGATGCGCATATGGAGATCCCTTGAACCCCATCGACCTCGGCAGCGGCGCTGGCAATCGCGCCGGGGGCGGAGCCGCACAACTGAACATCCAGGGCACACTTCGGTTGGAGGGTTTGATCACCGCCAACGCCACCCGCAGCACCAGCGGAGGTGGCGCTTCGGGCGGCAGTCTGCGCATCCACGCCAGCCGCGTCGAAGGTGACGGTTTCATCCTCGCCGATGGTGGCGAGGGCGCCAGCCAGTCGAACACCGGAGGCGGCGCCGGCGGGCGCATCGCGTTGTTCCATCACTCCCCGACCTTCGACACCAACCATCTCTCCGCTCGCGGCGGGGCTGGTTTCCGAGCGGGAAGCCACGGAACGGTCCACGTCGTGGTCAAGGATGCCGCGGAAGCACCGCGCTTGGAGTCGGCCCTCGCCAGCCCGTCGTTGACCGAAGTGGTCGCCGTGTTCACGGATGTGCTGGACCGGGTCACGGCCGAGGATCCCACGCGCTACACTCTGGACGGTTCTGTCCTGGTTCGCGCCGCCGAACTCCAAACCGATCTCCGCACCGTCCTGCTCACCACCACACCGCTCACCGGCGGCGCCACCTACACTCTCAACGCCGTCGGGGTGCGCAACGGGTTGGGCATTCCCACCCCGGCCGGCACCACTTCCCCCGCCTTCGTGGCGCGTGGCACGTTGCGCGGCGTGGCGAGGCAGGAAGTCTACACACGAGTGAACGGTTCGCGGTTGGGCGACCTCTACGCCGACCCGCGCTGGCCCACCGCACCTACCCTGTCCAGCGAGATCACACGACTGGCCGCGCAGCGCGATGCCATCGATGGCGATCAACTCGGCGCGCGCCTCACCGGATACCTCATTCCCGACGTCTCGGGCTGGCACCGCTTCTACCTGGCTTCCGACGACAACGGCGTCTTCTACCTCAGCGAAGACCATTCTCCCGCCAACCTTCAACTCGTCGCGTCGGAACCCCAGCGAAGCGCCGCGGGCGATTGGACCGCCGGTTCCCGCCCCGAGGTCACCGCCTCCCGCGGCGTCCCGCCCGCCAACGTCTCCACACCGGTCTGGCTCGCAGCCGGTCGCCACTACTGGTTCGACGCACGCTTCAAAGAGGACACAGCCACCGAACACCTCGCCGTAACTTGGCAGAACTCCACCGAGTCCCCCCCCTTGCCCAACGAAGGCACGCGTCTCGCCGGAGACCGCCTCGCACGCCCCATCGCCGACAGCGGCCCGCAGATTCGCACGCCGCCCCAGGGCGGAGATTTCCCCCTCGGCGCGACACTCCTCCTCCGTGTCGAGGCTTCAGGCACTCCACCGCTCCGTTACCAATGGTACCAGGACGGCGCGCCACTTCCCGGGGCGACCTCGGACGCCCTGGACCTCGGACGCCTCGGACCGGCCGCCTTCGGATCCTACCGAGTGCGCGTAAGCGACGCCGTGGGCGCCGTGGATAGCCCCGTCGCAACCGTGGTACGCGCTCTCCCCGAGTCTCCCGCCGTCACCGAGCCTCCCCAGGACCAGGTGGCACTCCTCGGCTCCACCGTCCTGCTCGAGGGCGTCGCTACGGGCGCCGAACCCCTCGCCTACCAGTGGCGCCTCAACGGACAGGAAATCCTCGGCGCCACCGCGCCCTTCCTAAGACTGCCCTCCCTGCGAACTTCCGATGCGGGAGCCTATACCCTCGTCGTCTCCAACCCCTTCGGATCCAGCGAGAGCACTCCCGCGCAGGTCACCTTGTCCCTTCCCCTGCTCCCTCTCGCCGACTCGTTTGCGTTGCGTCCCGTATTCACGACCACCAACGGCATCGGCACCACCAACAACCTCGTCGCCACCCACGAGGAGGACGCCGGCGAACCCCGTCACGCAGGCAAACGCGGCGGGCGTTCGATCTGGTTCACCTGGCGTGCACCCACCTCCGGGGTCGCACGCTTCACCACCGCCGGATCCGGTTTCGACACCCTGTTGGCCGTCTATGCAGGAACCTCCCTCGCCGAGCTTCGCGTAGTGGCTGCCGACGATGACTCCGGTGGATACCTCACCAGCGCCGTGCGCTTCAACGCGGTCGCCGGCACCGAATATCAGGTCGCCCTCGACGGCTATGCCGGGGCATCCGGAGACCTCGTCCTGGCGTGGGAACTGCATCCCGACGCCCCTCCCCTTCCCTCCATTTCGCGTCAGCCCACCAGCGTCCTCGGTGTCGTGGGAGACACCACCACCCTCAGCCTCGCTTTCACGCCCGCAACCACTCGCGTGCAGTGGTTCCAGAATGACCGCGAACTCCCCGGCCAAACGCTGCCGTCGCTTCGCCTCAGCCCCGTCGTCCCCAGCCTCGCCGGAACCTACCACGCCCGCCTCCTCACCCCGGAAGGCGCGGTGCTGGAGAGTGCCCGGGCCGTGCTCGAGATCACCGACCAACCCACGACCGCGGGAGCGCTCAGCGCCGATAAGCTCGAGGATTTGTTCGGACCCGACGAATCGTCGGGACTCCAAACAAAGGCCGTGCCGCACTCCAACCCGAGGCACGGCCCGGGCCTCGCCGCCTCCCCACCCGTCGCCATCGGACTCCCCGGAAGCCAATGGACCGATAACTCCCAATCGAGCCGTGGCGACGAGGATCCCACCGTGTGCCAGGCCATCGCCATCGCGTCGCGTTGGTTCCGATTCCGCTTCAACGTGCCCGGCGGACCGGGCACCACGGTACGCCTCAGCACCGAGGGTACCGAGGGACCCGCGCTGGTGGCTGTATTCACGAATCGTGCCGCCCTGCGTTTGGTGGCGTGCGATCTCGCGCATCCTCCCGCCCAACCAGCGGCATCCGTGCAGTTCCTGGCTCAGCGCGGCGTGGACTATCTCGTGCTGGTGGACACTCCCAGCGGACGCCAGGGACCGATCAAACTGAACTGGAACGGTGAGGAGACCGCCCCGCCTCTGGTGACCCTGCGTGACGGACGGTTGTTCGTGGAACTTCGAGTCGCACCCGCACTGTACGCCTGGCAGCGCGGCAGCGCGCTCGGCGCTTGGGAAACGCTCTGGCGGACCAACCTTCCCGGAGGCGTGTTCCAGTACACCGATCCGGATCCAGCGACCGATGCGGTGCGGTTCTTCCGACTCCTCCCGGCGCCACCCTGACCCGACGATCGATCCACTGATGGCTCAGAGACCCACAGACACCCAGTCATCCGTCTCCCCGACCTCTGTGTCCCTCTGCGTCATCGGTGGATCGCCCCACAACCCCTCCACCCCACGCCCGCAGCGGCACACCATCCGCTCGCGCACCCGTCGCCGTCGAAGGATTCATCCGCAACCTCCACAGATTTCCCAGAACTCCACAGACACCCAGTCATCCGACTCCCCGACCTCTGTGTCCCTCTGCGTCATCGGTGGATCGCCCCACAACCCCTCCACCCCACGCCCGCAGCGGCACAC
>JADLFD010000658.1 GCA_020845805.1 Verrucomicrobiales bacterium
CAAACCCGTTTCCTTCGATGCCGCCAAGGGGGAGATCCTCGGGTTCGCCGGGCTGGTGGGGGCGGGGCGGTCGGAGATGGCCAAGGCGATGGTCGGGCTGGACCCGGTCGCGCGTGGTCGGGTCGAGCTGGGTGGGCGCCCGATCACGGTGGGCAGAGCGGCGGAGTCATTGGGGAACGGCATCTATCTCGTGCCCGAGGACCGCCGCGGCGAGGGTCTGGTGGTCGGCATGTCGGTGGAAGAGAACATCAGCCTGCCGTCGTTGGACCGGTTCGCGAGCTGGTTTCTCATCGATCACGCGCGGGAACGCCGCGTCGCGAACGAGCAGATTGCGGCACTGAAGATCAAGACCCCGGACGCGGCGACGCGGGTTTCCACGCTGAGTGGCGGCAACCAGCAGAAGGTGGTGCTGGGCAAGTGGCTGGCGATGGACCCGCAGGTGATGATTCTCGACGAACCCACCCGCGGCATTGATGTCGGTGCGAAAGCGGAGATTTACCGGCTGATGCGGGAGCTGGCGTCGCGCGGGACGGTGATTCTGATGATCAGCAGCGACATGGAGGAGGTGCTGCACGTGAGCGACCGCGTGGCGGTGATGCACGAGGGCCGCATCACGGGTGTGCTCGAGCGCGCCGATTGCACCGAGGAAAACATCATGCAACTGGCGGTGGGCGGACGCGTCGCGGTGGCGCGCCCCCCGGTGGAGGATTGACGGACCATGAAGAAGGAACTGGGCATCTCGATTCTCCTGTTGGCGTTGTGTGTGGTGACCGCCATCCTCAACCCGAAGTTCATCTCTCCCGTCAACCTGACCAACATGGCGAACGTGGTGGGGTTGTTCGGCATCTTCAGTCTTGGCCTCGGCCTGGTGATCATCACCGGCGGCATCGATCTGTCCGTAGGATCCATGTTCGCGTTGAGCGGCGTTCTGTTGGCCATGGCACTCAAGGAGTGGAACTGGGTGTGGCCCATCGCCGCGCTGGCCGCGATTGCCATCCCGATGGTGCTGGGCTGGGGGCATGGGTGGCTCATCACCCGGATGCGCATCCAACCGTTCATCATCACCTTGTGCGGGCTGCTGCTCTACCGCGGGTTGGCGCGGTTCGTGGCGGGCGACAATACCAAGGGGTTCGGCAACGCCGAGGGCTTCGAGAGCCTCCGGTTTCTCGCGGCGGGACGCCTGTTTCGCACGCTCGATGCGGCCGGGAACACGCGGTTCGAGGGCATTCCGATGCCCTTTGTGATCCTGGTGGTGGTCTCGGTGGTCATGTGGTTCGTGCTGCATCGATCGGTGTACGGACGCTACCTGCTGGCGGTGGGCCGCAACGAAGAGGCGGCCCGGTTCTCGGGCATCAATACGCGGCGTGTGATCGCGAGCAGTTATGTCATTGCCGGCCTGCTTACCGGGATTGCGGGCGTGCTGTTCGCCTTCTACACCAACTCCATTTCACCTTCGAACCACGGGAACTTCTTCGAGCTCTACGGCATCGCCGCCGCGGTGTTGGGAGGCTGCAGTCTGCGCGGAGGCGAAGGTTCGGTGATCGGCATCCTGATCGGCACCGCCCTGCTGCAGGTGCTGCAGAACCTGGTGAACCTCCTGGGCATCCCCAGCTCCCTCAATTTCGCTGTGATGGGCGCGGTGGTGTTAATGGGCGTGCTGGCCGACCAGCTTCTGCAGAAGCGTGGGACCGCAAAGTAGCGTCGCCCGTTCCCACCCCTCCCGAGAGGTCCGCACCGGCGCGGACCGGCAGGCGGGGGAGTTGTCACGGGAGGAAATCGCGCGCGCCACCGGGGAGGCTCAGGTCGATCGCACGCCGGCTTGCCTTGCCCGCCGCACGGCCCGAGTTTTAGGCCTGCGATGCCGATGATTCCACCCCATGTCCGCGAGCAGGTCCGCGCCGCGAATGACATCGTGGAGGTCATCGGCTCGTACCTGCCCCTGCGTCGTGCCGGGACGAGTTTCGTCGCGCTGTGCCCGTTTCATCGTGAGAAGACGCCGAGCTTTCACGTGAGCCCCAGCCGGCAGGCGTTTCACTGCTTCGGCTGCAACAAGGGCGGGGACGTATTCCGGTTCGTCCAGGACTACGAAAATCTCAGCTTCGTGGATGCCGCCAAACGCCTCGCCGAACGGGCTGGCATCCGGTTGGAGTTTGACGAGACCCCGGGCCAGCGCGAGCAGCGCGCGGTGCAGGAGCAACTCCGGGATCTGCACGAGCAGATCACCCAACGCTGGCAACAGTCCCTGCAGACGGACGCCGCGGGAACGATCGCGCGGGAGTACCTCGCACGACGCGGTGTCACGGAGGATGCGGTGCAGCAATTCCGGCTTGGTTACGCGCCCGAGGCCTGGGACGACACCGTGAACTGGGGGCGGTCGCGCGGCTGGGACTTGCGGCTGATGGAACAGGCCGGCCTGGTGGTGGCGCGCGATGCGGGGCAGAGCGGGCGCGGGCACTACGACCGGTTCCGCGGCCGGCTGATGTTCCCCATCTGCGACGAGCAGGGACGCGTGATCGGGTTCAGCGGGCGCATCCTTCAGGGCGACGAAAAGACCGCCAAGTACGTCAACTCTCCCGAAACCCCCATCTTCATCAAAAGCCGCGTGCTCTACGGTCTCGACAAGACCAAGCGTGCCATTCTGGACGCGGGGTCGGTGATCATCTGCGAGGGGCAGCTCGATCTCATCGCCTGTTTTACGGCCGGGGTGAAGAACGTGGTGGCACCCCAAGGCACCGCCTTGACGGGGGAACACCTCCGCATCCTGCGGCGCTATGCACAGGAGGCGGTGCTGTGTTTCGATTCCGACAACGCCGGACAGAAGGCCGCGGCCCGGGTCCTCGACGATCTCCTCGCCAGCGGGCTGGCGATTCGCGTGATCACCATGCCGGCCCCGCATGATCCCGACAGCTACATCAAGGCGCATGGGCCGGAGGCGTTTCGGCAGTTGTCGGCGGCGGCCCGGGATTTCTTCGAGTTCTACCTCGAGTTCCTGTGCCGCCAGAACGAGGTCAGCACGGACCGGGGCCGGCTGGCAGTGCTCTCCGCCATGGCGGAAGCGCTGGGCAAGGCGGGTAATGACGTGCTCATGGATCGCTACGCGCAACGCACAGCCATGGCCCTGGCGGAAGCGGGGCGCGGGGCGCTGTCTCCGGATGCCGTCCGTGCCGAGTTTCGCAAGCGTCGGGCCGGGCAGGGCCGGACCCCACCCGCACCACGTGACGAAGTCTTCGGGGACGAGGAAGAGGAAGAGGCCTCTCCGCCCGAGGCTCCGCCCTCCGCCCTGGAGGCGTGGCTGCTGAAATTGCTCTTTCTCGAGGACGACTTCGCCGGCTGGGTGGCGTTGCACCTCGATCCCGGGTGGCTTCGGCATTCGGGTGTGCGTGACCTGGTCCAGCGACGGCTTCAGGCCCAGCAGGACGGCACTTGGGAGAGTCCGGCGGCGTTGCTCGGCGAGCTCGAGGATTCCGGTCTGCGCTCCCTGGCCTCCGGCGCCATGGCCGACTCGCGTCCGATCCCCAATCCCGAACAGCAGCTGAACGACGTCGTCCTGCGGCTGCGCAACCAGTGGATCGAACAGGAGATTGCGCAGTTGTCGGTCCAAGTCGCGTCCCCCAGCCTGGTGGAGGCTGACCGCGCGGACATGCTGCGTCGGCTGCAGGAGTTGCGTGCGCTCAAGCGTTCGCCGCTGCTGGCGCGGGTTTGAGGAAGTCGACTGGCCCTCCATCGCACGCACCTTGGCATCATGAGCACCACGCGCCGTCGTTTTCTGGCTGCCACCCTGGCCTCGGCCACGGCACCCCTGGCCGCCTCCGCCTCTGCTTCCGGGGACACTTCCCGGGCGCGAGCCGGATCTCCACCCCGACCCCGGTCCCGGTTCCGATCCGACGTCGAGGACGAACACGAGTTCACCCTCGACGCGCTGCGCCGGGGGATGGAATCCGGACGCTGGACCGCCGCGCGCCTGGTCCGGTACTACCGCGAGCGTGGGGAACGTTTGGACGCGGCGGGTCCGCAACTGAACAGCGTGGTGGAGTGGAATCCGGACGCGGACCAGATTGCCCGTGATCTGGATCGTGAGCGTCGTCATCAGGGCGCGCGAGGTCCGCTGCACGGCATTCCGATTCTGCTCAAGGACAACCTCGACACTGCGGATCGCCTGGCCACCACGGCGGGGTCGCTGGCGCTGGCGGGGGTTCGCGCGCGCGCCGACGCAGGTGTGGTGCGTCAGTTGCGCGCGGCGGGCGCCGTGATTCTGGGTAAGACCAACCTGAGCGAGTGGGCGAACATCCGGTCTCCCAGGTCGACCAGCGGGTGGAGTTCGCGCGGCGGGCTGACGCGGAATCCCTACGCCCTCGATCGCAACACCTCGGGCTCGAGCTCGGGTTCGGCCGTGGCCGTGGCGGCGAATCTTAGCGCGGCCGCGGTGGGCACGGAGACGGACGGATCGATCGTCAGCCCCTCGTCCGTGAACGGCATCGTCGGGTTGAAGCCCACGGTGGGTCTGCTTTCCGGTTCGGGCATCATCCCCATCGCGCATTCGCAGGATACGGCGGGGCCGATGGGCCGCACGGTGCGGGACGTCGCGCTGTTGTTGGAAGGGATGGTCGATGGCTCTGCGGGTGTGATCCGCGGCCGACCGGAGCGTGGCTACGCCGCGGCGCTGGACGGTGCCAGCCTGGCGGGCGTGCGGTTGGGCGTGGTGCGCAACGCGCATGGATTCGACCGCGACCCGGTCATCGAGCAGGCGCTGGCGGTGCTGCGTTCCGAGGGGGCCACCCTAGTCGATCCGGTGGAACTACCGAACGGCGGTGAGGTGGGAGGGACGGAGTTTCAGATCCTCATGTGGGAGCTCAAAGCCGATCTGGATGCCTACCTGTCCCACCTGGGGCCCGAAAGCCCGGTGCACTCGCTGGCCGACGTCATTGAGTTCAACCAGACGCACCGGCAGCGCGTCATGCCCTACTTTGGTCAGGAACACTTGATTTTCGCGGCCGCCAAGGGCCCGCTGACGGAGCCGGCCTATCTGACCGCCCTGGCGACGGCGAAACGTCTGGCACGGGACGAGGGCCTCGACGCGGCACTGCGCCGGCATCAGGTCGAGGCGCTGGTGGCGCCGACGGGCGGGCCGGCCTGGAAGACGGACCTCGTGTACGGGGATGAAGGGGCGGGGGCCCTCGCCAGTAGCTCCACGTTCCCTGCAGTGGCTGGGTATCCCAACGTGACCGTGCCCGCGGGATTCGTGCACGGATTGCCCGCGGGGATCTCCTTCTTTGGCGGGGCGTGGCAGGAAGCGACCCTGTTGCGTCTGGCGGCGGCGTTCGAGCGCGCCAGCCAGGTGCGGCGTGCCCCGCAGTTCCTCGCCACCGCTGGCTGAACGCGCGCTGTAAACTCCAGGATTCAGTCCGGCCTCGACCCAGCCGATAGAGGGGAAAGCGCGCTGAGGGGTGGAGGGCGACCTGCGCTCCCGGGCGACTGTCTGGTCTGGCTTGGCCCTCCCCGCCGTACTCGAGGTCTCCGGTTCATGGCAGTGGCTGCCTCACGCGTCACCGACCATGAATACTGCCCGCTCTCTACTCACCCTCGGACTGTCCGCCACCTGCCTTGGTACGGCCTTCGCCGGTTCTCCTTCCGTCGCACTCCACGTGCGCCTGACGGCGCCCGGCGCGGCGATCGAACTGTCCTGGGACGCTTCCGCGTCGCGAATGGTTCTCGAATCTGCCGATCGATTGGGCGGGGCATGGAGCCTTCTCGACCTCGAAGGGGTCGCGAGCGCCACGGGGGCCATGGTGTCAGTCACGGATCCCCGCCCGGTGGTGGGTTCCCGTTTCTATCGCCTGCGCGAAACCAGCGTCGTCCCCACCACGGGATCCCCGGCTTACGACATCGGGAACCCGGTGTGGACGGACGTCTTCGTGGATCCGGTCAACGGACGGGACGGCGACGAGAACTATGACGGGACCACCCGGGCTCGGGCCTTCCAGACCCTGTCCGTGGCGTGGCGGTCGATGCCCGAAGGAGTGCAAGCACGAGCCACGCGATTCCGTCTGCTGCCGGGCACCTACGTCGGCGCCTATCTCGAGGACCGCCAGGGAACGGCGGCGTTTCCCATCCTCATCGAACCGGCGGAGGGACCGGGCACGGTCGTCTTCCGGCCGACCCCCGCGGGGGACAGTGGCAGTCTGCAGTTCTTCAACTGCGCCTATGCCTATGTGCAGGACTTTCGCATCAGCGTCGAAGGCGGGGATGCGCTGCACTGGGAGCGCTGCGACCACGTTTTGGCGAGGCGTATGCAAGTGAACTCACGGCGTAGTGAGGGTCAGGACGAGACGGTGAAGGTGAATCAGAGTCATCACGTTTACCTCGAGGACAGCGAGATCTCCGACGCCGGGGACAATTGTATTGATGTGGTGGGGGCGCAGCACGGGCATATCGTCCGGTGCCGCATCGCCAACGCGAACGACTGGGGTGCCTATCTCAAAGGCGGCAGCGCCTACTGGCTGGTGGAAGGGAACGAGATTGTCGGCTGTGGCACCGGCGGATTCACCGCGGGTCAGGGCAGTGGATTCCAGTTCATGTCGCCACCGTGGATCCACTACGAGGCCTACGACATCAAGGTGGTGAACAACCTGATCCGCGATTGCGAAGGCGCGGGCCTGGGAGTGAACGGCGGTTACAACATCCTCATGGCCTACAACACGCTCTATCGAATCGGGGCGCGCAGCCACACGGTGGAGTTCGTGCATGGGCGCCGAGGTTGTGACGGGGGCGATGTGGCGGGCTGCCAACCGTTGGTGGACGCAGGAGGCTGGGGCACGACGGGGGAGGAGTTGCAGTATATCCCAAACCGCAACGTGCAGTTCGTGAACAACCTGGTCTACAACCCGCCAGGGTCCCGCAGTCAGTACCAACATTTCCAGTTCTCAAGCGCCGTGACGCCTCCCTCGGGTTCCAACGTTCAGGACCCGGCGCGGTCCGACGAGGGCCTGGTGATCCGCGGCAACGTGATCTTCGACGGGCCGGCGGACTGGCCCCTGGGCAACGAAGAGGAAGGCTCTGGATGCCGCGGCGCAGGGTGCAACCCGGAGCAATTGCGCGCCGAGAATGCGATCAACGCTGAGGAACCGGTGCTCGTGAATCCCGCGGCGGGCGATTTCCGGCCGGTGAACGGCGGCTGGCTGGCGCAGCAACGCACCACGCCCGCGGCGGATTTCACGTGGGCGGATGCGCCCTCGCGTCCGGCAGTACCCGAAGGGACTTTGGGCAATCAAGTGCCACGTGCCTTCGGGGGAGGTCTGAGACCAGCGGGTTCAGCCCCTGGCGCATTCTTAGTCGCTGCACCTTAACGGTTCTTTTTGAGGGTCCAAATGACAGCTGGCCTGGTGCCTGGACCCGCCGCAAGGGCCATCGACCTTGCCGCCATCAGGGTGAGAGGGGAGTCCACGGACGGCGTAGAGGGGCACAGAGAAAAGCCTCGGCGGAGCATCGCGTTGGGCTTATGGATATCCCCAACGCACACAAACCGTGAAACCAGACACGATTCTCCAACTTGCAGTCCGGCTTCTTGGGCTCGTTTTCCTCTACCATGGCATCCAGCAGGTGCCAGTCGGTCTCTTCCAGATTTTCAGTTCGGTTCCTAGCGGAAACTTCGGAGGCATGTTCACCGGGTTTGTGATACCCGGTTGGCCACTCGCAGTTGCCTTCTGGCTGCTCCGCGGGGCGCCGCTCCTCATGCGCATTGCCTATCCCGCACCGCTATCGGGGAGAGAGGGCCAGGCTCCAAACCAGGGAGTTTCTGGTCAAAGCGTGGAAGCCTAACTTGAAAACATGGCTTAACCGCCATGCGCTCATCCTGAGACAATCTCTAACCGCTCCCAAGCCGGCGGTTCCGGACTGGAGGTCCGCGAGTCCACCGGCGCCGGCCGTGGCCACCGTCCGTCTCCCGCGGTGGGATAGGATAGCACCGGCGATCTGGGAGTCTCTGAGTTCTCTGGGGATGGCCGCCGAAGTTGTGTCGGGTTAGTAGGTGAGAGGGGGGTCCACTGATGACGCAGAGGGGCACAGAGAGAGGCCTCTGTAAGACTTCGGGATCTGTGGGTCTCTGGGTTCGCAGTGGATGGCCGCCGAAGTTGTGTCGGTCCGTAGGTGAGAGGGGAGTCCACTAATGACGCAGAGAGGCACAGAGAGAGGCCTCTGTAAAACCTCGGGATCTGTGGGTCTCTGGGTTCTCTGTGGATGGCCGCCGAAGTTGTATCGGTCCGTAGGTGAGAGGGGAGTCCACTGATGACGCAGAGAGGCACAGAATAAGGCCTCTGTAAGACTTCGGGATCTGTGGGTCTCTGAGTTCTCTGTGGATGGCTGCCGAAGTTGTGTCGGTCCGTAGGTGAGAGGGGAGTCCACTGATGACGCAGAGAGGCACAGAGAGAGGCCACGCCAGAGTCCCGGGATCTGTGGGTCTCCGCCTTTCCATCGCGCACGCGCACGGTCCGCCTCTGCGGCCGCCTCACTCAGGGACGGTGAGTTCAGCTAAGATCTCCTGGGCGCGGGTGGCGTCCTCCTCGGCCACCTGAAGCCGCACGCCGCCGACCAGGGGCCCTTCGCCGAGGACCCAGCTGTTGATGCTCTCATCCGGCAGCAAGGATTGGATACCGGCGGATTCCAGCCGCATGCGGGCGAGGTCCGCGTCCATCACCCGGGAGAAGGTTCTGATGGTGACCATGAGATGAACATGGTGGGCTAGCTTTGAATCGGCAACTCCTCGTTTCGCCTGGAAGGTTACGGGCTGGCGGGGGCGGGAGTGGACCCGAAGGCGTAGAGTTTGGATTGCGTGCGCAAGTAGAGCCGATGGCCGACGAGGGCCGGGGTCCCGGCGATGCGCTCGCCAAACTCGGCGCGATGAAGAATCTCGGGTTTCTCCCCGCCGGCGCGGACCACAGTGACCACCCCCTGAAGCGAGGCCACGTAGAGGCGTCCATCGGCCGCCACCGGAGAGGCATAATAGTTACCCATTGCTCCGATGCGTTCCTGGACGTAAGCCGGCTCTCCGGTTCGCGCGTCGAACGAGGACATCATACCGCCGTCTTTGATCAGGTAGACGCGGCCGCGATACGCGATGGGACAGGGCACATAGGGCAGGCCCTTGGTGAACTTCCAGGCTGCGTGAGTCGCGGTGACATCACCGCGTCCCCCGGCACGTACCGCAAGCAGGACGTTTTCGCCGCGCTTCATGAGCGAGCCGATGGTGTCCCAGTCGGATTTCTCGAGTCGTCCGTTGCTGTCGATATCCTGGGCTTTGAACCACACCGGTCCATCGGCGAATTCCTCGGGGGAAATCCAGCCGTCCTGATTCTTGTCCTGCTTTTCGGCGATGCTTTCCCAAGTGGGCCAGGGAGAGTCCGCCTTTCCGGGTGCCCAGCCGGCAAAGACCATGAGGTTCTCGGCGATGACCGGGGTGGTGCAGGTGTAACTCGGCAGGCCGCGCATCACCCAACGCTCGGCGCCGGTGGCGGGGTCGTACCCACGCATGGAGAGCGAACCGGCGCTGACGATCTCCTCGGTGCCGTCATGACGCCAGATCACGGGAGTGCTGTAGCTGGTGGGCGACTCGGGCCTGGGTGTCGTCCAGCGGGGTGCGCCGGATTTCAGATCAAACGACAGGATCGCCGAGCCGCGCGAGTGATCGCGGCATAGAATCACCTGATCCCCGGCGATGATGGGTGAGGTGCCGGACCCGAAATTGCCGTCGGTCATCGCCTTCTCCATCGGCTGCCGCCAGCGCTCGCGTCCGTCGGAATCGAGGGCCACGAGGCCGACGGACCCGAAGTAACTCACGACCGTCGTGCCGTCGGTCGCGGGGGTGGAGGCGGCGGGGCTGCCTTCGGTGTCGTGGAACGCCTCGAGGCTGGATGCGGGAAAGCCATGTTTCCAGAGCAGGCGTCCGTCCGTGGTGGCGAACGCGCGGGTCTCAAGCGTGCCGTCGGCGAAAGTGGTGAGGTAGAGCCGGTCCCCGGCCACCACGGGGGAGGAGGGAGACCACGGGAGGGCAGCGGACCACGCCACCAGGTTGGTGGGGCTGATGGCGAGGGGCGGCTGCGCGTCATCGGCGACGCCCGAGCCGTTGGGTCCGCGGAACATCGGCCACGAGCCGGCGTGCGCCCCGAGCGTGGCGCAGGAGAGAGCGAGCAGGAGGGATTGAAAAGGGCGGGATGGCATGAGCGCGTGAACGATGCCAGCGTGCCGGTGAAAGGCGACCCTCGAGATGCATCGACCGGATCCGATCCCACCGGGCATCAGGGTTTGAAGGTCACTGGTCCCGCCACTTCATTGGCGCGCATCCAGAGGGGCGTGAACAAGCGGCGTCCGCGCACCGTGACGTCCAAGTGCCGATTATACCAAACCCCGCGTCCCGCGTCCTCGCGGTCGAGGTGAATCTGGAACGACTCCAAGGCGCCCAGGATTCCGCCCCAGAGTCGGAGGGAACCTTCGGTATGGGCTTCGACGCGCACGATTTCATGGGTGGCGAGATCAACCCAGGCCCGGCCGGTGAGCCGGTTGAACACGCGATCCATGAGGCGCTCCTCGGGCGGGGGTGAGGCGCGGGGGCCGAGTTCGATGACCCAGCAGCGGTGACCGCGCAAGGTGGTCTGACCGGAAACGCGGAGGTCGAATCGCGCGAACAACTTCTCATTGATCACCTGGTCCATGCGGCGCGGCGCGGTGCCGTCGCGTCCGGCCGCGTAGGCATCGCGCCATTTGCGTTCCTTTTCGGAGAGGGCTGCCTGATCCCCAGGTGCGAGCGGGAGGCCATCGATGGCGATCAGCTCGTTTTGCGTCATGCCCTGGGCGAGCGTGACGCGGTAGGTCTTTTCCTTGGTGCGCTTGACGTCGCCACTGGGTGCGAACGTTTGGTAGAGGCTGACGTTGGTGTACGTGACGGTGGGCAGAGCCGCGTCTTCGGACACGGCCTTGGCGCGGGCCACCACCTTCTGCACGAGCGCCTGGGCGTCGGGTATTTCCACGGAGCTGGCTTCCGCGGGGGGCGCGATACCGGCGAGGGCAGCGCAGGAGAGGATCGCGGCCGAGAAGAGTGCGGCGACCCACGGCTGAAATCGGCCTGGGAACGGGGTGTTGGGCCTCGACTCTTGCACGGACGGGGACCATGCGTTGGGCGCGGGACGGCGGCAAGGGGAGGGGTCGAGTGAGAATCGGTTTCTGCGTTCTTATCCCAATTCCTTCAGCATCCCTGTCGTGGATTCCTCTAACTGTCGCCGCCGGGGAAGCGGCTGGCGCGCGGCGTCGTTCCGGCCCATAAGTCGGCGGGCATGGGTGATATCCGATCGAACGCTTCGCGCGACGACGCGACCTCCGGGCGCGGTGCGGGGTTGCCCACCGGCGGGGCGCCCTTGTGGGCGCAGGGCGTCGAGAAGTCGTACGAGGGCCGTGCGGTCCTGTGCGGGGTCACCCTGGAGATCCAAGCCGGGGAACGGGTGGCGTTGATGGGACCTTCCGGGAGCGGCAAGACCACGTTGTTGAACTGCCTGGGCGGCGTGGATCGCGCCGATCGCGGGTCGGTCCGGGTTGGGGGTTGCGCGCTGGAGGCGCTGGACGACGCGGGTCTGGCGCGGATGCGGCGCGAAAAGACGGGCACGGTGTTCCAGTTCTTTCATCTCCTGCCGACCCTGAGCGCGTACGAGAACGTGGAACTGCCGCTGCAACTTCTCGGGGTTTCCCTGGCCGAACGACGCGAGCGAGTGGGTTCGTTGTTGGCACGGGTGGGCGTCGAGCACCGGGCGGGAGCGCGGCCGGCCCAACTCTCGGGGGGCGAACAACAGCGCGTCGCCCTGGCTCGCGCGATGGTGCACCGCCCCGGGCTCCTGCTGGCGGACGAGCCGACAGGCAATCTGGATTCGGTGAACGGGGCCAAGGTACTGGAGTTGTTACGGGAGCTTTCCGATGAGACCGGCACCACGTTGTTGCTGGTCACGCACAGCAGCGAAGCCGCTGCCATCTGTCACCGCCGCGTGATGCTGCGCGACGGCCGTGTGGAAGGGAGTTCGACGGCGCCGGTCTGAACGGCGTCCGGACACGCATGGATTCACGCGGGCTGCTATTGCTCCTCTGGCGCCGTTTCACGTTGCGCCATTGGGCGCTCGCGCCTGGGCAGTCCGTGCTGCTGGTACTCATCCTCGCCCTGGGCATCGCGGTGTACTTTTCCGTGCGTCTCGCGAACCGCGCCGCCGGGGCGAGCTTTCAGCATTTCACCGATCTGGTGGCGGCGGAGAGCGATTGGGTCATCCAAGCCGAGGCGGGCGACCTGCGCGAAGCGGTGCTTCCCGAACTCGCGCGGCGGCTTGGTTCGGAACCGGTCACCCTCCTTCCGGTGGTGGAAAGCACGGCCACGCCCCCGCCTTCCGGAGGTCCGGAGACGATTGGGGACCGCGTCACCTACCGGGTACTCGGCATCGATCTGGTGGGTGTGCAGAACCTGGCGCGGGACGCGGCTGAAGACGCCCAGGCGCAAGGCTGGTTTGATCGAGAGGCGGTGGAGGCACCCGAGGCCGAGGCGGGTGAGTCGCTGTTTTGGAAGACCCTGCGCGATCCGACCTCGGTGTTCATCAGCAGCGAGCTGGCGCGCCGGGATGGGTTGACTGCGGGCGGCATCCTCGAACTGGTGCTCAACGAGCGCGTGGTGGCGTTGCGTGTGGCCGGCGTGATTCCCGAGGTGCCGGGTCAGCCTGCCGCACCAGCCACCCTGCTGGTGATGGATCTCCCGGCGCTGCAATTCTGGACCGGACGTACGGGACTGCTCTCGCGCGTGGAATTTCGGGTGGCGAAGGGAGCGGATGCTGGGCTGCGCCGCGCGGCCCTGCGCGACCGGTTGGAGGCGTGGAGCCGGGAGCCGTGGGAATCGCCGGTGGACCGGGATCGCGATGCTGCTTTCGCGGGGGCGGAACGTTGGCGCGTGAGTTCGCCATCCGAAAGGCGCGAGGCGGGCGAGGTGATGACCCGCGCGTTCCGGCTGAACCTGACGATTCTCTCCCTTCTGGCGCTGCTGGTCGGGTGGTACCTGATCGTGCAGGCGATGGACGGTGCGGTGGTTCGGCGACGGGCCGAGATCGGCATGCTGCGATCGTTGGGGGTCGAGGCGTCGACCCTGCGTCGTGCCTGGCTCCTGGAATCGGCGGTGATTGGGTTGCTCGGAGGGCTGTTGGGGGCCCTGCTCGGCTGGGCGGGGGCGCAGGTTTCGGTGCGGGTGGTGGGCCGCACGGTCAATGCGTTGTACTACGCCACCAGCGTGGAGACCGCGACCCTCAGCGCCGGCGAGTGGTGGGGCGCGATCGGGCTGGCGCTGGCGTCGAGTCTGGCCGCCGGATGGTGGCCGGCGCGCGTGGCGGCGCGGGTGCCACCCGTGCAGTTGATGGCGCGCTTTGCCGCGGCGTCGCCCGTGGCGTGGGCGGTCAAGCATCCGTGGCCGGGAGCCGCCCTGCTGGTGGTGGGTGGCGTGTTTGCGTGTCTGGGTCCGGTCCGGTTTGAGGGCGGGGTCCGATTTCCGGCGGGCGGATATCTCGCCGCCTTGTGTTGGATTGTGGGCGCCGGACTGCTGGGCAGCCGCTGCCTGTCGGCAGCGGCACGCGCCTTGCGTCCGTTGGGCGCGCGGTCCGCGCTGTGGCGACTCGGGGTCAGCGCCTTGGTGGAACCTACGGGGCGCCACGCGCTGGCCACCGCGGGGTTGGTGTGTGCGGTGGCGATGACCGCCGGGATGGTGCTGCTGGTAGGCAGCTTCGACCGCACCATGCGCGGCTGGATTGCGCGCACCTTTCAGGCGGATCTCTACCTCTCCAGCGCGGGTGCGCAGAGTGCTTCCACCGACAATCGCATCTCGCCGGAGACCTGGCGGCGGTTGGCGGCGCATCCTGGCGTGGCGGAGTTCAATCCGTTGCGCGCCTGCGAGATTAGGTTGATGGGGGCGAGCACCATTCTCGCTGGCGGGGATCTCGCGTTCATGCGCCGGCACGTGGACCTCGCGTGGGTGGAGCCGCCGACGGATCAGGCGGCCTTCTTCGACCGCGCCGCGGCGGATCCCGCGACGCAAGGGCGGGGTTCGGAGGCGGAGCCGGTCCCGGTGCTGGTGCTGGCGAGTGAGAGTTTCGCGGAACGCTTTCAACTGCGCCGCGAGGCTCGGCTTGAGCTGCCCACCCCGGCGGGGCCACGCCTGGTGGAGATCGCCGGGGTGTTTGCCGACTACGGCAACGAGCGCGGTTCGCTGGTGGTGGAGGGCCGGCAGTACGCCGCGTGGTTCGGCACCGATCACATCGCGAGCCTCATCGTGAAGCTCAAGGACCCGGCGGCCGCGGAACGGGTGCGGTCGGAATGGCTGGGGGAATATCCCGGTCTCCAGATTCTGACCAACGCGCATCTGCGGGCGGAAATCCTGCGCATCTTTCGGCAAACCTTCGCCATCACCTACGCGTTGGAAGCGATCGGCGTCGTGGTGGCGGTGATCGGGCTGGGCATGACCCTCGCGAGCGTGTTGATCGAGCGTCGTGGGGATTGGACCACTTTACGCGCTCTGGGCATGCGCCGTGACGAACTCGCACGCGTGGCAGCCATCGAAGGTCTGGTCGTGGCCGCCGTCGGTCTGGCGGTGGGGTTGCTGGTTTCCGGGGCGCTGGGCTGGCTGCTCATTCGCGTGATCAACAAACAGACCTTCGGCTGGACCCTGCAATTCGCCGTCCCGGTGGGAGCCCTGGCCCTGCTCGCGGCCTTGGTCTTATTGGGCGCGGGCACGGTGAGTTACGCCTTGGGCCGCTGGGGCGCGCGATTGCCGGCCGATCGCGAGGAATGACCGTTCCCATGGGAGAGGCATGACCACGACCACGACCATGACCATGACCACGAAAAGAACCAGGACCAGGACCGTGCGGACGATTCTGGACCCTTTCTTCACCCCAGGCCGGATCGCGCGACCAGGGGCGCGTGGGGTGGTCCTGTTTCTCTTGGCGATGGCGCCCGTCGCGTTGGCGGCGGCCGATTCACTGTCGGGGTATGCCATCCCCGAGCCCGGAGTGAAGTTCGAGTTCCCGCGCGATCACGGCAGCCATCCTCGGTTTCGCGTGGAGTGGTGGTACGTCACCGGTCATCTGTGGGACGAGCAGGCGCGTCGGTATGGGTTTCAGGCGACCTTCTTCCGCACCGCCGCGCCGCACCGCCTCCCCGAGGCGGCGGCAAGGGGGGTGGCCTCACCGAACTTCGGCACAGACCATCTGTTCCTGTCCCACCTGGCGTTGCTGGATGTGGCTTCAGCGCGGTTTCTGCATGAAGAAAGGTTGCATCGCGAAGGGTGGGCTGCGGGCGCGGCGACGAACACCCTGCACGTCTGGAACGGAGGCAGCTCGTTGGTGCTCACCCAGGCGGTGGGTCTCGAACAGATGCACCTGCGGGCCGCGATTCGGGCCGAGGCGTCCTGGGACCTGCAGCTCACGGCGGCCAAGCCGCTGGTGGTATTCGGTACCAACGGAGTTTCCCGCAAAGGCGAGACGTCGACCGCGGCGAGCCACTACCTGACCTTTCCGCGCCTCGACGTGAGCGGCCGGCTGACCGTGGCGGGCACGACGCGCACGGTCCGTGGTCAGGCCTGGATGGACCACGAATTCAGCAGCAGCCAGCTTTCGGCGGGCCAGTCGGGGTGGGATTGGGTCTCCGTGCAGCTCGCGGAGGGCCGGGAGATCATGGCCTACCGCATGCGGCGCAAGGACGGAACCACCGACCCCTTTTCCACCCTGGCCTGGGTGGGGCGCGACGGACACGTGATTCACCAGCCGGCGGGCGCCTTCGAGCTGATGCCGCTGGCGCGTTGGAAAAGTCCGGGAAGCGGGGCGGAGTATCCCTTGGGACTGGCCCTGCGCGCGCAGGATCCCGAGACCGGTACGGCGGTGGAATACCGGCTTATCCCGCTGGCACGCGACCAGGAACTCCCTGGGCGCATCGGCGACGTGCCCTATTGGGAAGGGGCCTGCCGGGTCGAGGACGTCGTAGGCCGCGAGGTCGGATCTGCGTTTGTGGAACTGACCGGTTACGCCGGGGATCTGGCGGGGCGGTTGCGGTGACTCTCTCCCCGAAACGAGAGTGACATGGCGCGCCGCACGTCGCGGACCGCATCCGATGCTGAGACGGTGGTCCCGGAAGCGGCTGATCCGAGCCTTGCGGGCGCGGACGCGGCCTCTCAGTGTTCCGGCCATCGGCCCGGAGAATATCATGTCTACCTCGAGGATCACTTTCTGGATCGGGATGCTGCTGGCCTTGGGCGCTTCCCTGGGAATTTCCCGGTCCACTCCGGCCGCGACGACGACGTCGGATTTGGCACCAGGTGCCGAACCCTGTCCGAACGTGGCGTCGCCGGAGGGGTATGGGGTTTTCTCCGTGACCCGTGGGGTGACCTACACCCAGGCCGTGGGTGCGGATCCGGTGGAAGCTGTGGCGCCCAGTGCGGGAGTCTCGTTCACGCTCACGCCTCCCGCGGGCTACGAGGTATCGAGCGGAAGGGTGGCCGGGCCCGGCGGGTTTGCGCTGGCCCTGCAGGACGGGGACCTTGGACTCTCCGGGTCCACGAACGCCGCTTCGGGAGCCGTCTTGGATGGGGTCGCGCCCGCCGGATCTTGGCTGGCTCAGTACTTGTTGGGCGCCACCAATGGAACCTCGTTTGTGGCGTTTTTCCCCTTCGCGGTGGGATCGGCGGTCCCACCGGTGCCGCGGGTGCGGAACCTGGAGGCGGCGCAGGCGGTGAATCCCTCGGCGAGCTTTCGCCTGGAGTGGGACGCGTGGACCCTGGCCACGAACCAGGACCGCCTGTCTCTGGTGATCGTGGGACCCGGCGGATTGCCGGTGTTGGAGGTGGATAGCGCGTGTGCGAACGAGCTGACGAGCCAGGCCGCCTCCTTCGACATTCCAGCCGAGACGCTGGCGGCGAACGGAACCTATACGGGATACCTGACGTTTGGCGCGCGGACCCTGAGTGCGACGGAAGCGGGCACCAAGGTGGTGAAGCAAGGGTTCCAGACTCGCACGGTGCGATTTCCCCTCCTGACCCAGAGCTCGGTGGCCCAGGAGGTGGGCACCATCTCCGATGTCCGACTCAGCGACGGACGCGTGTTCATGACGGTGACCGGCACTCCGCGTACCAATTACTGGGTCCAATCGAGCCTGGATGGCACCAACTGGACCAATGTCCTGAACGTGTACCTGCCCATCGCGGGCCGCACCACCGTCAGCGTGGTGGCTCCTGCGGACGGGCTGCCGCGTCAGTACCGCGCGATTCTGGAGGCCTCGGTCGAGGTGCCGCTCGAGCCTGCCTCGCTGGTGCTGACCCGACCGGCCCCGACCCAGCTGCGCCTCACGCTCATAGGCTTCGCCGGGAGCACCTACAACATCGAGTGGAGCACCAACTGGGTGACCTGGGAGTCGCTGTTCTTCCAGGGCATTACGCTCCCACGCCGTCCGCCGGGAGGCATCGCCGGCCCTCCAGGCACGTTGCCTGGTCAGGCGACCTTCAATCTGCCCTTCGTGCGAACCCCGGGAATGCGCGTGTATCGCGCAGTGACCTTGCGCTGAGGCCCTCGCGGAAGGGCGTGCCGGCTTTCCTGTCGAAGGAATGCCCGGGGGTGACCGATACGCCGAATGGCCACCCGAGGGGGTTTCTCCTTGTCACCCCAAGCCGAGGTTGCCTACACATCCTCCCACCTTGGGGAGTCCACCTGCTCCTCCAGGCGGCATGAGTCGTACGCGCCAGCAACCTCCACCCCACGGCTTTGAGCTCGAACGGCTCGAACCCCGTGTCCTCCTGTCCGGGGTGCCCCTGGCTGAGGGAATTGGAGGAAGCGCGCCGGCCGAATCGGGGACGAGCACGTTGGTCGAGGTCGAGCGTCACGAGACTGCGCCCGTCGACACCGGGGTGGGGTCCATCTTCGAGGGATTGTCGCCGGAGCCGCTGGACGCCCTCCCGTTCCCCGACCCCGACCCCGACCCCACCGTCGCGGACGTGCCACCGCCAGCCGCACCCGTGGCCCCGGCTCAGGAGACCCCGGAACCGGACACCGTCGTTGGCACCGAGGTTCCGACGGCGGTGACCCAACCGGTGGATCCGTCCCCCACCGGAACACCGACCGCCACGGCCACATCGCCGGGTGCCGAGCCCGGGTCGGGACCGTCGATGACCGATCTTCTCACCGGCACATTGCGTTCTGCCAACGGCCCGCCGGAGGGAGTGGCGTCTCCCGTGACCAACACCGACGCGCTGCCGTTCGACCTTTCGCAGGCGTCGCTGCTAGAACTGGCGGCCAGCCTGGGCTCGGGCGCGGCCACGCCGCAGCGTCCGCTCATCATCCTGCCGGGA
>JADLFD010000659.1 GCA_020845805.1 Verrucomicrobiales bacterium
AGGCGATGCGATCGCACAGATGCTGGGCCACCACCGGCGCCGCGTCGCGCAGGAGCCGGCGCGCCCGCTCGTTGATCTCCCGGGCGGCCGCGAGCCGGGCCAAACCCGATTGCAGGACGCTCTCGTGTTGGCGCGCGGCCTGGAACTCAGCGAAGCGGATCTCCTCGACGGCCAGCTCGCGCCGCGCGGCGTGGAGCCGTTCCTCAGCGGCGCGTTGGCGCGCGGTGGCTTCGGTCAGCTGGGATCGCGCTTGGCTGAGGCGATTCGGATCGAACAGAGCCCGGGCCGCGGCGGCGGCGGCGCTCCGGGTCGCCAGATCGCGAGCCAGTTCCTCGAGACGCCGGGCGGCGGTCGCGGCGGTGGCGGTCCGACCGGGCAATTCGTCAGCCACGGTTCGGACCCCCAGATGCCGCGTATGCGCCTCGGTATGGCGTGCGAGCTCGTCCTGTTGCGCGCGGATCTCACTCGGCAGGGTTTCAAAGGTCGTCAGTTCCTCGTGCCACTCTTTCAGTTGCGCGCGGATGGGATCCGAGCGCCGTGTGACGTCCGCGAGTTTCTGGGTGAGCTCCTCGTGCCGGCGCTGGAGTTCGACCATTTCCGCGGCGAGTGAAGTGAGCTGGCGTCGCGCATGGTGGATTTCATAACGGAGCTTTTCCAGGCGCTCCCCTCCCGTCTGGAGCGCGCGTGCGGTCTGATCGACCGCCTGAGCCAAGAGGAGGTCCAGGGCGGTCCAGTCCGCCAGGAACCTCGTCTGGGCCTCGACCAGGGCGGGGAGATCGAAGAGCAGGCGTCCTCGCGACGCAGGGCCTGCGTCGATCGCGAGCGGAGGAAACGTCGAGGCCGTGGGGAGCGGCGGCAGGGCGGGGAACGTGCCTTCCGGAGGGGAAGTCGTGGCGTCGTGGAGGGTTTGGATCCAACCGGTCACGGGCTCCTGGGCGACGCGATCATGTTCCTGACCGATCTCGGAGGCGAGGGATCGCCAGGCCTCCACGAGATGCCCGGCGCGCGCCTCTCGTGCGGTGAGCGCGTCGAGCTGGGTGCGGGTTCCTGCCAGGCGGAGGGCGGCGTCCCGGCGTTGGGCGGCGAGGTGCGTGGAGGCGGCTTCGCTGGCCGCTCGATCTTCCTGCACTTTGGCCGGGTCAAACTGCCGGCAGCGTTCCTTGAGGAAGGGGCAGACGCCGCCCTGGATTTCAGCCAATTGTCGAGAGAGCCGGTCATGGGCCTCGCCGGCCGCGGCGAGCGAACGATCGAGAGCGGCGAGGGCCTCCGTGGCCTGGGCTTCCGCGGCGCGGGCGGCAGTCAACGCGGCGGGATCTGATTCGGCGAGTTCGCGTGATTCGATGGCCCAGCGCGAAGCGAGGCTGGCGTGCCGGCGGAAGGTGGCGCTGGCGCCGGCCCGGGCGTTGCGGAAGGCCGCGAGGGAATCCAGGCCAAGCTGGAGGCGAGCCTGGCGAACAGCGTGGGGCGCGGCGAGGGCGGCGAGTTCGGCTTCCCAGCCCAGGAGTTGCCGTTGGCCTTGCTGGTGCTGCCCGGATTTCGCGAGATGTTGCTCGCCGAACAACCGCAATTGTTCGCGGGTGCCGGCGGCGGCGACCTCCAGGTCGGCCAGTGCTTTGGTCTCCCGCCGGATCTCCTGTTCGAGGGCGTGGCGACGCGATTGGCGTTCCAGCAGCCGGCCGAGGGTGGTTTCCGCAGTGCGATAGGCCTGAGAGGCATTCCTGGTTTCGTCCGCGATGCGGGCGGCCGTGCGTGCCTCTTCGAGGGCACGGACCGCCGTGGAGGATTCCAGCTCCGCCAGTCGCCGTTGTTCGGCGAGGGTGCGTTCTGCGGATTCGGCAGCCCGTAACGTGGCCTCGGCCTGCTCGAGGGACGCGACGTCTGCCTGGGCGACGGCCACCGCCCGCGAATCCTGGTCGAGACCCTGCTGCAGGGCGTCCGTGCTCGAGCGCAGGGCGCCCAGGCGGACCGGGCTGTCCGCGCGATCACGGACTCGCTGGGCGACGCCCTCGAGCTGGAGCGCTTGTTCGTGCGACGAGGCTTCGAAGACCTCGGTGACGCCCTTGAGCCGGTCGAAACACTGGCGAAACAGTTCGACATCCAGCAGCGGCTCGAAATGACGTCGCGCCTCGGACGGTTTGGCGTCGAAGGGCCATGTGAGTCGTCCCTGCTTCACGCCTATGAGTTTTCCGAACCACTCCCGCAGGCGGCCGGCGTCGGGAATCCGAAAGAGGCGGCAGAGGAAAGCGTCGACTTCGGCGGTGCCTTCCGCGCCGAGGCTTTCGTCGGCGCCCAGAATGATTTTGTCTCGCAGCGGGTGGCGATGGCCCAGGGTGCGCAGCACCCGGTAGTTCGCGCCTTCGTGGTCGAACGACACCTCGATTTCGCCATGTTTGGTTCCGGCACGGAGGAAGTAGGTCTGGACCTGGAAGTTTTCCTCGAACACTGGGTCGGCAAGGAACAGGGCGTACCCGAGCGCTTCGATCAGGGTGGATTTACCCTCGCCGTTCCGGCCGGCGATGCGGTTGATGCCAGGCTGGAACGAAACGAGAACACCACTGCCATCCGGCAGTTCGCCGTAGGATTTGATGTTTCGAAGCCTGAGATGTCGGAGGTACATGACGGCAGTGGGTCAGGCGGGCGGCGGTGCCTCAGGCGCGGTGGGAAAGGAGGCGGACGCCGGGGCGGTGTCGGGAGCGGAGGCCTCCGCGTTCCCTGTGGGCTCGGTGACCCCACTTTCGCGTGAGCGGCGGGCTTGCACCCGGTCGACCAGCGCATGGGCTGCCAGGCTCTCGGCGATCTCGGCCGGAGTACGACCACGTCCCACCGCGTCCTTCAGTGCGAGGAACAAATCCGCCACGGCGTCCTGAGCCGGATCCTCGGCCCAAAAAGGATCCGCCTCGACCAGGCCGCGAACGGCCAGACGTTCCAGTTGCTCGCGGGAAGGGACGGCAGCTTCTCCCGACACGGTGAGAGTCGCCGCGTCGAGGTTCAGTCCCGTGAGTTCGAGGGCGGTGGCGGCAATGCCAGCCGCTTCCGCGATCGCGCGCGCCACGCGGTCGCGGTCGATGGGGATCCGCTTGAGGTTCAGCGTGCCGAGCAAGCGCACGACCGCCACCGCCGCCGGAGTTGGCCCGAGGGACCGCACCCGTTCGGCGGCTGCTTGGATGAGTGCGTTCTCGCCACCCTTGAGTTTGTTCCCGAAGTCCGTGCAGTCGAGGGTCACCGGGAGGACCGGGCGACGCGGCGTGTTGCCGACCTCGAGGAACGCGGGGGCTGCGCGCTGGAGAGGGTTGATGTGGACTCGGGCGAATCCCCGGGGCCGAGGGCGGCCGTCAGAGGTGACTTCATAACGGGCTTCCGAGAGGTCAGTATTTTCGGGAGACCCGGGATTGCAGGCCCAACCGCCGTGGACCATGGGCTTGTGAATGTGGCCGAGCGCCAGGTACGTCACGCGCGACCGCAGAGCTTCCAGGTCCTCCTTGGAGAAACCACCTCCCTCCCCGACGAAATAATCAGGGCCGGCATGCAAGAGCATGACATGGCAACGGTCGGGGTCCAGGCGGGCGGCTATTTGTCGGACTTTGTGTGGAGTGGCTGCACCCAGGTAGCCGGCGCCGACGAAACGCACCCCACCCAGGTCCAGGAAAGAACCCTGGTGGCTGCTGGGATCCCAGGGTTCTAGACGGGGGCCCTGGGCGTCGAATCGGGTGGTAAGCAGATACAGCAGATCTTCTTCGGCGAGGTAGTGGAGCCAGGTTGGCGCAGTCGAATGGAGGAACCCCTGGTCGTGGTTGCCTTCCGTGGCGATGACCGGAACGCCGGCCTGGCGGAGGGGGCGCAGGACGTCCTGCGCTTGGCGTAAGTGTTGGGGTTGGACCTGGGGGTGGTCGAACAGGTCACCCGCGAGCAGCAGGGCGTCGGCGTGTTCCCGAATGGCAACTTGGGCGATGTGCTCGAATACATCGCGAAAATCGGTATCGGGCAACACGCCGTCCAGGCGGCGACGTCCCAGATGGAGGGCCGCGGCGTGGATCAGTCGTTGCATGGCGTGGAGACTGCGCGACCGCTCTTCGGCATGCGAGTCGCGGGTCGGGGATCTGCTGGCCAGGACAGACCTTGTCGACAGGATGGGCAGTCAAAGGGATGGGAAATGTGTTCCTTCCCTCGCGCCTGACAGGTTCCGCCGAGTCGGCATTTTCCCCAGGGGGTGGGGGCGTCTGTCAGGAAGGACAGGCCTTCCGGAAGCGGGCCGACTGGTCGGGTGGCCCACGGAGTGACGACAGTAAGGACAGACCTTGGGGGAGGCACTGATCGAGTCGGAGCGAAACCAGATGCCTCCCGACGCAGCACTAACGTTACGTCGCCACGAGTGCAGGAGCGGTCGGGAGAGGGAGATCCTGCTGTTGCCGGCAAGGACAGACCTTGGGGACAGGGTGGACGGTCGAAGGGATGGGGGAGTGACGACAGTAAGGACAGACCTTGTGGGCGATGCTCCGCCTCCCGACGCAATACTAACGTTACGCCGTCACGAGTGCAGGAGCGGCCGGGGGAGAGAGAGCCTGCTATTGCCTGCAAGGACAGACCTTGTGAGCGGTGCATGAGGGTGGGTGAGATGCCAGCCAGGACAAGCCTTGTGGACAGCGTGGCCGTCGACTGAGGCATCTGCCGGCAAGGACAGACCTTGGGGACAGGGTGGACGGTCGAAAGGATGGGAGGTGAGTTCGTTCCCTCGCGCCTGACAGGTTCCGCCGAGTCGGCATTTCCCCTAGGGGTGGGGGGCTTCTGTCAGGAAGGACAGGCCTTCCGGAAGTGGGCCGATCGGTCGGGTGGCCCACGGAGTGGCGACAGTAAGGACAGACCTCGTGGGCGATGCTCCGCCGAGTTGTTGCTTCACCCGTGGCCTGGGGGGGACCTGCTCCCAAGGACAGACCTTGTGGGCGAGGCTCGTGGGTGGGTTTGGCCGGGGTGTGAGGCAGGCGGGGACGTTGATCGTGCGCTTGGCGAGATCGAGTCGGGCTGGGATGCTGCAACCAGTAGCCCATGCCACTCCGATCCTTTGCCCCGTCTCAGTGCCCGAAACCTTTCGCTTTTGGTGCGGTCCGTGCCCTCCGTTCCATCGCCCTGGGACTTACGGCGTTGCTGTCCCAGATCACCACGACCGCTGCCGAGGACCCGATCCCCCCTTCGCCCTTTCAGATCCCCACCACTGACGAGGGCTTGCCGGGGGATGGGCCAATTCGGCGCTATCCTTGGTTTCAAAAGCTCTGGATCGAGAAGCGACAGGCCTGGGCGGAACGAGTGGAGCAGGACCGCGGCGCCGTAGTCTTCCTCGGCGACTCGATCACCCAAGGTTGGGGTGACGATTTCGGAGGCCGATTCGCGGGGATGAAGTCCGCCAACCGGGGGATCAGCGGGGACACCACTCGCGGACTGTTGATTCGGCTCCAACAGGACGTGCTTTCCCTGGATCCCGCCTGCGTCGTGCTGCTCATCGGGACCAACGATCTCGAGGAAAAGGCGGAGCCGGAAATCATCGCCGCCAACCTCCGACTCCTGCTCGGAGCCTTGAAAAAGCACCGAGCCAACCTGCCTATCGTGCTTTGCGAGGTGTTTCCGAGTTCGGCGTCCAAACTCCGGCCGGCCGAGAAGATCAAGAAACTCAATGCGCTCTACGCTGATCTCGTGCGCGGAGATCGACAGGTCACGCTGCTGGAAACCTGGACGCTGTTCGCCGACGCGAATGGCGACGCCCGCGCCCACGAGTTCCCTGACTTGCTGCATCCAAATGGTGACGGCTACGCCAAATGGGCTGCGGCGCTGCGCCCGATCCTGGCCACGCTGGGATTCCTGGAAAACGAAGGGGACGCCTTCACCCCCGAACCTGGGTTCGTGTCGCTCTTCAACGGGAAGGACCTGACGGGTTGGGGGTACCGCACCAACGCATTCAACGGCCAGACCTCGAGTCCGGACGGCCGGTACGTGGCGCGACACGGCCGGTTGATTGTGAGCACTCCGCCAGAGGGGCGAAAGTACCAGGTGCTTTGGACGGCGGCAGAATTCCCTGGCGACTTTGTGCTGCGCCTGGAGTTCCGTGCCACGCCCAACGCCGACAGCGGAATCTTCCTGCGCCAACCCCAACTGCAGTGTCGGGATTACCTCCTGGCGGGGCCGTACCTCACGCTGAAGCAATACCGGCCGCAGGACTGGAACCAGATCGAGGTCACGGTGACCGGTCGCACCGCACGGGCCACCTGCAACGGCGAGGAACTGGAGGCCGCCCTGACGCTCCCGGCCACGGGGCCGATCGGACTCGAGGGCGACCGTGGTCAGATGGAATACCGCCGCATCCGCATCAAGCCTTCCCCCTGATCACCCGGCCCCGCCCGGTACCGCGCAGGGTGGTGGCGCGCCGCGACCACGCCTCGGTCAGAGCACCGCAAACCCGCGCGCGTCCGCCGGCAGTATGAGCGTCTTTGCCCCCGGCAACTCACGAGCCATGGCGCGACGCACCGCCTCCACCCGGTCGATGGCGAGGCAGATCATGGTCGATCCGGATCCGCTCAGCCATCCTCCCACCGCGCCGGCTCGTTCCCCCGCGCGAAGGACGGCGGACAACTGCGGGATCAGTTTTTCGCGATAGGGCTGGTGAATGCGGTCGTCGAACAGGCCGCGCAACGCTTCG
>JADLFD010000660.1 GCA_020845805.1 Verrucomicrobiales bacterium
CGACCTCGATCCGCTGGGTGGTGCTGTCCCTGGCCGGTGGGGCCCTCCTCTTCACGTATCTGATGCGGACGATGCCCTTCCTCCGTGCGGCGGCGTGGGCCTTCCTTCCGAGCGTCGTCGTGGTGGTGGCGCTCCGCTGGATGCAACACGGCAAGCCTCCCGGCCACGCCGCGAACGTGATCGAATCCGTAGTGACCGGGGGCCACGCCTCGCCCCGGTCTGCCGTCGGGGGGGCCCTTCCGCCGCTGTTTCCATCGCTCCCGGACGCGTTTCAGATCGATGGCTTGACCCTCGGCGAAGGGCCCGAGGGGCCATGGATCGCACGCGGTTGGGAGATCCAGGCTCACGACCTGCAAACCGCGTCGGCGGCGGATCTCAACGCGCACCAGGACGCCTGGTCATCCCTTCTGCGCCAATTGTCACCCTACGACACCCTCCAAGTCCTCTGCGAATCCAGCGCCGGGGACGCGGAGCGATTGCTCGCCTATCGCGAGGTCACGGAGACCTCAAACAATCCCGTCATCCGGGATCAACGGAATCGGACCTTCCTCGATCACTGGCGGCGCATGGAGGAAGGCCGGCTCCGACGCAGGCAGGTGACGGTGTTCCTCATCCGTCCACGAGCCCGGACGGCATGGAGCCCTCGCTCCGGCGACGCCTCGATCCGAAAGCCCGACGAACTCGCCGAAGTCCGTCAGGCGATGGATCAATGGGAACACGCGCTCTCTCGCACACTGGAGCCCATCGGCGGGCGCGTGATTCCCCTCGGTGACGCCGACGTCATCCGCCTCTGGGCGGATCGCCTGAATCCGTCCTCCCAGGAAAACGTCGGGTTCGATCCTGCCCGGCACTTCGATCCCGAGCTGTCGCTGCTCGAAAACCTGTGGAGTTCCGACCTTCAGTGCCACGGGCGCAACGGGGGATTCACGTTGGATCGGTATCAACACGTGACGATGAGCCTCCAGAGGCTCCCTTCGGATACCTCCCCCCTTCTGATGCACGGCCTATGGTACCTACCGCACCGGGGGATCGTGTTCGTCGCGCACATCCGCCGTCTGGAGAAGGAACCCATCCTGCGCCGCGCCCAGTCCTCGGTGGAGCGAATCCACCGACAGCTCCAGGGGAAGCCGGATGAGCGTATGGCGGTTCATCAGGCGCAACTCCACGACCGCATCCGGCGGTTGAGCGAGGGCGAAGCCGTTCCCCTGGGTTTTGAACTAACCGTGCTGCTGCGTGCCAGGACGGCGGAGGAAATCGACACCCTGGTCGCGGCGGTCAGGGCGGCTGTTCAGACAATGAACGGCGCACGGATTTACGAGGCATCGCTCCCGGCCACCTCGCGAAAGCTCTTCGCCGCGACCTTTCCCGGGAGCCAAGGGAGCCGGAGAGCGGGGTATCTCCACCTGGCCGAGGACCGTTCCGTCGCCGATTGCCTTCCCCTGGCCAGCAGCTTCAACGGACACCCCGGACCGGTGGAGTCCCTCTTTCACGGCGCCGATGGCAACCTCGTCAACACCGTGTCCTTCCTCGGAGAGGGCGCGGCGTCCACTCCGCAGAATCTGCTCATCCTGGGCGCCCCCGGGGTCGGCAAGAGCATCGTTCTCGAAAAGCTCCTTCACGAAACCGAGCCGCTCTTCGGCTTCACGGCCATCATCGATTCCGGGTTCTCCCAGGCCTCCTACGCTCGCAGCTCGGGTATCGAGCCGATCGTTTTCCGGCTGGACGGCAGCCAGACCGTGAACCCGTTCGACACGGGTAGACTGCCTTGGACGCCGTTTGGCACGGCCACCATCGTGGCGACGCTCCAGCGGATGGTCGGTACCCCCAAGGACGAGGATCGGGCACGCCGACAGGCGGCAATGCTGGAACGGGAGGTCTTGAAGCTGCGAGAGGAGAAGGCCGCCGACGTCCTGCGGCGCTGGTCGGAGGAACAACGGGAAGCGCTGTTCCGCCACTGCCTCGCCCTGGTCGGGATCGCCGCCGAGCAGACCTGCTCGTTCTTGGAGGCCTTCACCGCGTTCGAAGAATCGCGCCGCACCAACCCCGAGGCCGCGGAATCCCGTCTGCGAAAGTTCTCCGAAGAAGACCTCCGCGAGGTGGAGGGAAGGCAGCGCGGCGAACTGCACGATCTCGTCTTCGCCTACCTCGCACCGGAGGAGCACCTCACGCTGTCGTCCCTTCGCGAACACCTCGAAATGAGCGAGGACGAGGATCACCGCTGGCTCGCGGTCCTTCTCGTCCCATGGACCCAGGGAGGAGCCTATGGACGCCTTTTCGACGGGGTCCAGACGGCCAACGTGGACGGACGGCTGCTGGCTTTTGAGTTGTCCCAATTGCCTCACGCCGCGCGCCAGGTGACCGACGTGATCGGATTCCTCCTGATCAACTCCGTCCACTACCGCTGTCTGCATCTGCCGCGAGCGATGCGCAAGCGGGTGGTCATCGAGGAGATCAGTCGGTTTCTCGAAATCCCGGGCGCCGAGGGAATCCTCCGGGAGCTGAGCGAAAGCTTCCGTAAGTACGGAGTTCAATTGGTGATGACGGGGCAGACGTACAGCCGCATCGCGGACACGCCGGTCCGCGCGGCGATCTTCGGAAATCTCCGTTCGCTGATGATCTTCAATACGGGCGACCGGCAGGACATCGAACGCCTGTCCCGCGACCTCGGGCTGTCCCGGCTCGCGCAGGAGGCCATCCTCCGCTTCCCCCGCCCCGACCAACAAACCGGGCAGAAGTTCAGCGCCTTCCTCTACTACCACACCGATCCCCGCCAACCCGTGTGCGGTGTCGCTCGGCACATCATCGCGGATGGCGTGGGTCACCTCGGAACCCTTCCAACACCGTCAACCCCCTCAACCTCATGAACCGATTACTCCCATGCTTGATCTTTTCCCTCCCTCTCCTGGCCGGGTGCTCCGGCCTGCGACGTACCGCCACCGACGCCGCCTTCGGCGCTGCCGGAGGTTTCATTGGCAGCGAGCTCAGTGGCGGAAATCCCGCCGCCGCCGCGGGCGGTGCCGTCGCGGGCATCGCGCTGGGTGAAGGCGTGCAGGCGCTCCAGCGCAAGAGCGAACGCGAGTCCTACAACCAGGGATACGAACGCGGCCGGGGAGAAGCCGCCAAGACCCTGTATTGGAACCTCGCCGACCAGCAGCGGAATCCGCCTACCTCGGAGTCGTTTCGACTCTACGAGGTCACCATCCCCGAGCACGTCGAGGACGGCGTGGTCGTGAAACCTTCCACACGAATCATCCGGATACAGGAGTGATCATGCGATACCTACTCATGCTTTGGTGGATTCCCCTCGGCCTTCACGTCTCAGGCGCCATCCCGGTCATCGACCTCTCGGTGCTCGCCCAGACGGCGCAACAGGTGGTGATCGCGACCCAGCAACTGCAGAACGCCAAGGAGCAACTGGACCGCATCGGCAACCCGCTCGATGTCGCGCCCGCCATGACCAAGGACGTGATGCGGGGCTTCGCGGAAGCGGGAAGGCTCCTTCCGGGGGACGAACTGCAATCCATGGCCGATGGCATCGCGGGCGTCCTGTTTGAAGGCAACGGCCTGTATCGAGCCCCCGGACAATCGATCCGGCGGGCTGACGGGCTGGATATTCTCCGCGCGACGGATGCCTATCGGAAATTCGATGCGGTGAACGTCACACGTCAGGCGTGGGAGGTCGTCGCGGCGGAAGCCGAGGAACGCGCACGGCAGGTGCGCAACCAGACGCGTGCTACGCTCGCCGCCCTTCAGAAGGCGTCGACCATGGCCGAAGTGGCGAAACTGCACGCGCTTCTGACCGCCCAAAGCTCGCTGCTGGCCTCGATCGAGAAGGAACGCGAGTCCGCCATGGCGCAGATTCTGGTGCAGCAGTTGGGGAACCAGACGGATGCCGAGCGCCAGGCTCTCGCGCGCCAGGAAGAACATCGGGAGGCCTTCCGGCAGGCGCACCAGAAGATCGGGGAATTCTTGGTTCCGGAGACCTCCCCCGTGGTCATCCCCGACCCGAATCGCCCGTGAACACTCCCTTCGAGATCGCTTTTCCCGGATTCGTTCAGGCGACGGTGGACCTGTACCGGAGCCTTCTCCCCTGGTCGATTCCGATCCTGGTCATCGGCTACATCGTCGATTTCTGGCACGGCGTGCCGACTCCGTTCGAGCTGATGAAGACGCTGGTGAAGACGTTCCTGGTGCTGATCCTGCTGGCGCAATCCCACCTCTTCATCAAC